>NZ_JAZEWV010000011.1:0-231288 GCF_036353415.1 Actinacidiphila polyblastidii | reverse complement strand
GGCGGGAGGACGTGAATGCCGCAAAGTCGAGGAGTCGGCCCCGGACTGCCCCCGACCCACCGACCGGAGGCCGGGAAAACGCCAGGGCGTCACGCCGACACCGGCAGGCGGCCAACAGAACGCCCGGACGTCCCGCCGCCACCGACCGGAGGCCAGGAAAACGCCAGAGCGTCACACCGACACCGGTCGGAGGCCGGGAAACGCCCGGACGTCACGCCGCCGCCGGCGGCCTCAGCAAGGGCGTTTGCGCAGCTCCATGACGTAGTCGTGGGGGGCGCCCGCTGATTCCGCCGCGTCGGCGATCTCGCCGAGGTAGCGGGCCGAGGGCAGGCCGCCCTCGTAGTCGTTGAGGACGTACGCCCAGGACGCGAGGTCGCCCTCCAGGGTGTGCGCCCGGATGGTCATGCGCCGGTAGACCCCCATCGGGACACCCTCCCAGCGGTCCATCGACTCCTCGTCGACCGGCGCGATGTCGTAGAGGCCGACGAAGACCTGGCCACCCTGGTCCTCGACCAGGGTGGCCAGCGCCCCCTCCCAGCCGAGCTGTTCGCCGCCGAAGGTCAGCCGCCACCCTTGCAGCCACCCCGTGCCGCGCAGCGGTGAGTGCGGGGCGCGGCGGGTCATCAGCCGCGCGTCGAGGTTGCTTCCGTAGGCGGCGTAGAGCGACATGGTCATGAGAGTACGGGAGGCGGTTCCGGGCGGTGGGACCCGTGGACGCGATCACTTGGCGCGTGCGGGACAATGGGGTACGTGACTCGGATCGTGATCATCGGTGGCGGACCCGGCGGCTATGAGGCGGCGCTCGTCGCCGCGCAGCTCGGCGCGGAGGTGACCGTCGTGGACTGCGACGGCCTGGGCGGTGCGTCGGTGCTGACCGACTGCGTGCCGTCCAAGACCCTGATCGCCACCGCCGAGGTGATGACGACGTTCGACTCCTCGTACGAGGAGCTGGGGATCATCGTCGCCGACGACACGCCGCCGCTCGCCTCGTCCGCCCGTGTGGTGGGCGTGGACCTGGGGAAGGTCAACCGGCGGGTGAAGCGTCTCGCGCTGGCGCAGTCGCACGACATCGCCGCCTCGGTGACACGGGCGGGGGTGCGGGTGATGCGGGGCCGGGGGCGGCTGGAGGGCTGCCAGACCGCAGAGGGCACGCGCTGCGTCGTGGTGGAGGCGGCGGACGGGACCGCGGAGCGGCTCACCGCGGACGCGGTGCTGGTCGCGACCGGTGGGCGTCCCCGGGAGCTGGAGGACGCGCTGCCGGACGGCGAGCGCATCCTGAACTGGACGCAGGTCTACGACCTGGACGAGCTGCCGGCCGAGCTGGTCGTGGTCGGCTCGGGCGTGACCGGCGCGGAGTTCGCCGGCGCGTACCAGGCGCTCGGCTCGCATGTGACGCTCGTCTCGTCGCGCGACCGGGTGCTGCCGGGCGAGGACCCGGACGCGGCGGCCGTGCTGGAGGACGTCTTCCGCCGCCGCGGCATGAACGTGATGGCGCGCTCGCGTGCCCAGTCCGTGAAGCGGGTCGGCGACCGGGTCGAGGTCGCGCTCGCCGACGGCCGGATGATCAGCGGCACGCACTGCCTGATGGCGGTGGGCGCGATCCCGAACTCGGCCGGGATGGGTCTGGAGGAGGCGGGCGTGAAGCTCACCGAGTCCGGCCACATCAAGACCGACCGGGTGTCCCGTACGAGCGCGCCGGGCGTGTACGCGGCCGGAGACGTGACGGGCGTGTTCGCGCTGGCGTCGGTGGCGGCGATGCAGGGGCGGATCGCGATGTACCACTTCCTCGGCGACGCGGTCGGGCCGCTGGACCTCAAGACGGTCTCGTCCAACGTCTTCACCGATCCGGAGATCGCGACCGTCGGCTACTCGCAGGCGGACGTGGACGCGGGCCGGATCGAGGCGAACGCGGTGAAGCTGCCGCTGCTGCGCAACCCGCGGGCGAAGATGCAGGGGATCAGGGACGGCTTCGTGAAGCTGTTCTGCCGGCCGGGCACCGGGATCGTGGTGGGCGGTGTGGTGGTCGCGCCCAAGGCGAGCGAGCTGATCCACCCGATCTCCATCGCGGTGGACAACAACCTGACGGTGGAGCAGATCGCCAACGCCTTCACCGTCTACCCGTCGCTGTCCGGCTCGGTGGCCGAGGTTGCACGGCAACTGCACAACCGCAAGACCGCGCAGGGCGGCTGACGGTACGAACGTGCGGTCGGCGTATAGCACTTGACGGTCTGTTTTGTGCAGGACTTGCATTTTGCGGTGCAAAACGCGGAAGTCGGCGGGTGACTGGAGTTACTGTCGGTTCCGTGTTCGCTGCAGAACGTCGCCAACTGATCCTGGAAATGGTGCGGGCGAACGGGGCGGTCTCGCTCCGGGAGCTCGCACGCGTCGTCCAGACCTCCGAAGTGACCGTGCGTCGCGACGTACGGGCACTGGAGGCGGAAGGACTACTGGACCGCCGGCACGGCGGTGCGGTGCTGCCGGGCGGCTTCACGAGGGAGTCCGGCTTCCCGCAGAAATCCCATCTAGCGACCGCGGAGAAGACGGCCGTCGCCGATCTCGCGGCGGGCCTCGTCGACGAGGGCGACGCCATCGTGGTCGGTGCGGGCACCACCACGCAGGAGCTGGCCCGGCGGCTGGCCCGGGTGCCGGGGCTGACGGTGGTCACCAACTCGCTGCTGGTGGCCCAGGCGTTGGCGCACGCCAACCGGGTCGAGGTCGTGATGACCGGCGGGACGCTGCGCGGCTCCAACTACGGCCTGGTGGGCAGCGGCGCGGAGCAGTCGCTGCAGGGGCTGCGGGTGTCGCGGGCGTTCCTGTCCGGGGCCGGTCTGACCGCCGAGCGCGGCCTGTCCACGTCGAACATGCTGTCCGCGAGCGTCGACCGGGCGCTGGTCCAGGCGGCCGCGGAGGTCGTGGTGCTCGCCGACCACACGAAGCTCGGCGCGGACACGATGTTCCAGACGGTGCCGACGGACCTCATCACGCATCTGGTGACCGACGAGCCGCCGGTCGAGGACGACCGCGCGGCGGGGGAGTTGCAGGCGCTGGCGGACCGGGGCGTGCAGGTCGCGGTGGCCGCCGTGCCGGGCGCGGACGTGTCCGCCGCGGCCCGGTCGCGCCGGGACGCGCCGCTGCCGGGCCCGCGCCGCCATCCGCACGCCGCCGCGCCGCCGCTGCGCGCCGACCGTAAGCCGCCCGCGGCCGGGGACCCTTCGGCGACCCCGCGGCTCGCCGACATCCGCCGCCGCTGACGCCGGGCGCCCGCCGCACCCGCCGGCTCCCGCTCGCGCCCGGCACCGGCGCGGACGCCGCGGGCGTCAGCGCACGGCGGCCTCGGGGCGGGTCAGGATACCGGTGAGGGTCAGCGACATGAGCCGGTTGAAGACGCCGGCGTCGTCGGGGTTCTTCTCGGCGGCGAGCACGATCGCGTAGGTGAGCTTCAGCAGGTCGCCGATCTCCGCGTCCCGGCGGACCGCCCCTTCGCGCTGGGCGCGTTCGAGCAGCATGCCGCCGGCGGCGCGCAGTTGGTTCTTGCAGCTGGTCATCCGCAGGTCGCCGCTCTCCATCACGGTCGCGGCGAGCCCGCGGTACGCGGTGGAGTGCACGGCGATCGCGCGCAGCCAGCGGACCAGGCCGTCGGCCGGGTCGTCGGTGTCCAGCAGCGCCTCGGCGCGGCGGGTCAGGCTGTCGAGTTCCAGCTCGTACACCGCGTTCATCAGCGCGTACCGGTCGGGGAAGTGGCGGTAGAGGGTGCCGATGCCGACGCCCGCGTGCCGGGCGATGTCCTCCAGGGCGACATCCGTGCCGTGCACGATGAACGCCTGCTTCGCCTCTTCGAGCAGCCGGTCGTAGTTCCGCTGCGCATCTGCCCGCATGCCGTGCTCCGCCTTCCGGGGAATGCCGTCGTCCCGAAATCGATTGTAGAACCGGAGGAAGGCTCCGTATAGTTAACGGAGGCGACCTCCGTTTCGCCTTCCTCTCCGCTGGAGGCTTACTCGTCATGTCCTCGCACCAGGTGCGCGACGTAGGCAACACCACGACCACCACCGGCACTTCCCGTCCGCCGTCGACGTCCCCGGCGAGCAGGCACCCCTTCATCGCTCTCGCCGCCATCGTCGGCACCCAGTTGATGCTGCTGCTCGACGCCACCGTGGTGAACGTCGCGCTGCCCGGTATCGGCGTCCACCTCGGCTTCTCACCCACCGGCATGTCCTGGGTGCTGAACGTGTACACGCTGGCGTTCGGCGGCCTGCTGCTGCTCGGCAGCCGGATCGGCGACCTGATAGGCCGGCGCACCGCGCTGGTCTGGGGCGTCGCCGCCTTCACCGTCGCCTCGATCGCGGGCGGCCTGGCCGACGACGCCACCACGCTGCTGGTGGCCCGCGGCTTCCAGGGCGCGGCCGCCGCGCTCGCCGCGCCCAGCACCCTCGCGCTGATCGCCACGTCCTTCGGCGAGGGCGCCGAGCGCAACCGCGCGCTCAGCGTCTTCTCCGCGATCTCCGGCGCGGGCTCCGCGGTCGGCCTGACGGTGGGCGGCATGCTCACCGACTGGGGCTCGTGGCGCTGGGTGTTCTTCGTCAACGTCCCCGTCGGCCTGGCCGTCGTGCTGCTCGCGCCGCGCTTCATCAACGAGACCGCCCGGCACCGCGGCGGCCGGTTCGACGTCGCCGGCGCCCTCACCGGCACCCTCGGCATGGCCACCCTCGTGTACGCCTTCATCCGGGTGGGCGAGAGCAGTTGGGGCGACGGCCGGGCGCTGACCTCGTTCGCGATCGCCATCGCACTGCTCGCCTCGTTCCTGGTGAACGAGACCCGCGTCGAGCGCCCGCTGGTGGTGCTGCGGCTGTTCGCCGACCGCAACCGGGCGCTGGCGTACGCGGTGATGCTGCTGGTGCCGGCCGGCATGTTCGGCGTGTTCTACTTCTCCACCCAGTACCTGCAGACCTACCTCGGCTACAGCCCGCTGAAGACCGGCTTCGCCTTCCTGCCGCTGGCCGGGCCGCTGTTCGCGGCGGCGAGGATCGCGCCGCGCGCGCTGGCCCGCTTCGGCGCCAAGCGGGTCGCCGTCCTCGGCGGGCTGCTCAACCTCGCGGGCACCGGCTGGATCACCCGGCTCAGCGCGTCCGACGGCTACGCGCGCGGCATCCTGCCCGCGCTGATCCTGATCGGCGTCGGCGTCGGCTTCACGATGATGCCGCTGAACACCTTCATCCTGTCGGGCGTGCAGCCCCAGGACGCCGGGTCGGCGTCGGGCCTGCTCCAGACGATGCAGCAGGTCGGCGGCAGCCTGGGCCTGTCGGTGCTGGTCACCGTCTTCGGCACGGTCTCCCGGCACCACCGCGCCGAGCCGTTCATCCACGGCGCGACGGCCGCCTTCACGCTGGCCGCGGTCTTCACCGCGCTGTCCGTGCTGCTGGTCCTCGCCCTCAGGCCGCCGCGCGTGCCCGTCCTGCGCTGATCCGCGCCGTACACGCGGTGACGTACGAACGCCGGCCCGCTGGTGATCCACCAGCGCGACCGGCGTTCCGTACGTCCAGGGGCGTGGCGCCCCGGTCAGTCCTTGATCTCGCAGATGACCGCGCCGGACGACACCGAGGAGCCGACCTCGGCCTTGAGGCCGATGACGGTGCCCGAGCGGTGCGCGTTCAGCGGCTGCTCCATCTTCATGGCCTCCAGGACCACGATCAGGTCGCCCTCGGCGACCTGCTGGTTCTCCTCGACGTTCACCTTGACGATGGTGCCCTGCATCGGCGAGGACAGCGCGTCGCCCGAGGCGGCCGCGGTGGCCTTCGCCGCCTGGCGGCGCTTGGGCTTGGCGCCGGCGGCAAGGCCGGTACGGGCCAGCGTCATGCCCAGCGACGCGGGCAGCGACACCTCCAGGCGCTTGCCGCCGACCTCGACCACGACGGTCTCGCGGCCCTGGGCCTCCTCGTCGTCCACCGCCCCGCCGGCGAACGGCGCGATGGTGTTGACGAACTCCGTCTCGATCCACCGGGTGTGCACGGTGAACGGGCCGGAGCCCTGCGGCGGCGCGAAGGCGGGGTCGACGACGACCGCGCGGTGGAAGGGGATGGCGGTGGCCATGCCCTCGACCTGGAACTCGCCCAGCGCGCGCGAGGCGCGCTGGAGGGCCTGCTCGCGGGTGGCGCCGGTGACGACCAGCTTCGCCAGCAGGGAGTCCCAGGCCGGGCCGATGACGGAGCCGGCCTCGACGCCCGCGTCCAGCCGTACGCCGGGACCCGAGGGTGCGTCGAAGGCGGTGACGGTGCCGGGGGCGGGCAGGAAGTTGCGGCCCGGGTCCTCGCCGTTGATGCGGAACTCGAAGGAGTGGCCGCGCAGCGGCGGGTCGTCGTAGCCGAGGGCCTCGCCGTCGGCGATCCGGAACATCTCGCGGACCAGGTCGATCCCCGAGACCTCCTCGGTGACCGGGTGTTCCACCTGGAGGCGGGTGTTGACCTCCAGGAAGGAGATCGTGCCGTCCTGGCCGACCAGGAACTCGCAGGTGCCGGCGCCCGCGTAGCCGGCCTCGCGCAGGATGGCCTTGGACGCGGTGTACAGCTGCTTGTTCTGCTCGTCGCTCAGGTAGGGGGCCGGGGCCTCCTCGACGAGCTTCTGGTGCCGGCGCTGCAGGGAGCAGTCGCGGGTGGAGACCACCACGACGTTGCCGTGGGTGTCGGCCAGGCACTGGGTCTCGACGTGCCGGGGGCGGTCGAGGTAGCGCTCGACGAAGCACTCGCCGCGGCCGAAGGCGGCCACCGCCTCGCGCACCGCCGAGTCGTACAGCTCGGGGATCTCCTCCAGGGTGCGGGCGACCTTCAGGCCGCGTCCGCCGCCGCCGAAGGCTGCCTTGATGGCGATGGGCAGGCCGTGTTCCTCGGCGAACGCGACGACCTCCTCGGACCCGGAGACCGGGTCGGGGGTGCCGGCGACCAGCGGCGCTCCGGCGCGCTGGGCGATGTGACGGGCCGCCACCTTGTCGCCCAGGTCCCGGATGGCCTGCGGGGGCGGGCCGATCCAGGTCAGGCCGGCGTCGAGGACGGCCTGGGCGAAGTCGGCGTTCTCCGACAGGAACCCGTAACCGGGGTGGACGGCGTCGGCACCCGACTCGGCGGCCGCGCCCAGGACCTTGGCGAAGTCCAGGTAACTGGTCGCGGGCGTGTCACCGCCCAGTGCGTATGCCTCGTCGGCCGCGCGGACATGCAGCGCGTCCCGGTCGGGGTCGGCGTAGACGGCTACGCTGGCGATCCCGGCGTCCCGGCAGGCACGGGCGACGCGGACGGCGATTTCACCGCGGTTGGCGATGAGGACCTTGCGCACGATGGCTCCCTCCTTGAAACAAGCCGAGTTTAGGTACTGGCCACACTTGATGCCGAGGCACCCCTGCACGTGAGCTTGCCCACACGGAGGGTGATCCAAGGGCCTGGGGAACCCCTGCATGCCTGCTCAATCCACGGTACGGCCCTGCTCGGGCCGGTGTCTCGGACTCCCCGGTGTGGGCCGCATCTCGCTGGCCGTCCACCATGGGACCTGACGTATTTTTGTAGGAACCCCACCAAGCGGACGCGGAAACTTTTCCCATCGGCGTCCCGAACGAGTGGTAGTGAGCGGACACTTGCCGCCCCTGGGTACCGGTGAGTAGCCTGCCAGGGCGGAATACCCGGGGTAACGACGCGGCTCGCGCGAGCCCCGGCCGCCGGCCCGAGGGGGACAGCGTGCGCAGAGGAATAGCCGTCGGCACCGCCGTGGTGCTGGTGCTCGAAGCGCTGACGATCGCAGGGGTGAACTGGATCCTCGGGCTGGCCGTCCAGCACCAGGAGATGTCCATGGGCGGCCTGTCGCACGACGCGATGGCCACCGGATCGTGGGTGGCCGGCGGGGTGTTCGGGCTCTTCCTCGTCCTGTGCGCGGTGCTCGTCGCGCGGATCGCCTGGCAGGAGAGGATCAGCGGGCCGTTCCCCCGGATCGTGCTCGTCGTCTGCGCCGTGGTGCACGCCGTGGTCGGCGCGCTGGTGGTCGGCCTGGTCGGCTGGCCGGCCTTCTTCGTGATGATGGTGATCCTCGGACTGCTCGTCGCGACGCTGCTGATGTACGCACCCGAGGACGAGCCCGCCCGGCGCGCCCGGCCGGACCGGCCCGCGGATTCCGGTTCCGGGCGGCCGGCGGAGGGCGAACTCCCCACCGTGCCCGAGCAGGTCCAGCGGCCGGGCCGCACCCCCGAGCACAAGGGCGGCGACGCCTCCTCGCCCGCCGCGCCGCCGGCCACCGCGTAGGACGGGGCGGGCCGCCGCCGGCCCGGCGCGGCGGCCCGGCGCGCCGGCGCTACGCCCACAGGTCGGTGATCCGTACGCCCAGGTCCGCCAGGAGCGTGCGCAGCAGCGGCAGGGACAGGCCGATGACGTTGCCCGGGTCGCCCTCGATGCCCTCCACGAACGGCGCCGAGCGCCCGTCGAGGGTGAACGCGCCCGCCACGTGCAGTGGTTCGCCACTCGCCACGTACGCGGCCACCTCGTCGTCGTCGGGCGTGCCGAACCGTACGAGGGTGGACGCCGTCGCGGAGACCCGCCGTCCGGTCACGGTGTCGATCACGCAGTGGCCGGTGCGCAGCACGCCGCTGCGGCCGCGCATCGCCTGCCAGCGGGCGGTCGCCTCGGCGGCGTCGGCGGGCTTGCCGAGCGCCCTGCCGTCCAGCTCCAGCACCGAGTCGCAGCCGACGACCAGCTCGCCGCCGTCCAGTATCCCGCCGTGGGCGACCGCCTCGGCCTTCGCCTCGGCCAGCACCCGGGCCAGCTCCTCGGGGGTCTCCGCGTCGATCGCGTCCTCGTCCACCCCGCTGACGACCACGCGCGGGTCGAGCCCGGCCTGTTTCAGCAGCCCGAGCCGGGCGGGCGAGGCGGAGGCGAGGACGAGGACGCGGGGCGCAGTGGTCACCGGCCCATCGTAGGACGGCCCCCGCCGGGTTCCGGACCGCCGCCCGGGTGCTGTGTGGAGTGAACCATCGTGCGGAGTGAACCCCTGCGCGGAGTGAACCACCGCGCGGTGGCGCACCCCGCGTCGGCGCACGCCGGCCGGCGGGCGGCCGACAGCCGGCGGGCGGCCGGCCGGCGGGTCAGGGCCGCCAGGCGCTCACCGCCATCACGATCGCGGCGGCCACGGCGATGACCACCATCGCGCGGCGCAGCATGACCTGCGCCGCTCGCATCTCCTCGGGCGGCTCCTGGGGTTCCTCGTCCGACCACAGCATGCCTCCCAGGGTGCTGCGGGGCGGGCGGCGGCGCCTGAGTACGCGTACTCAGAAACCCGTCAGGACCCACCCGTCCCACGGTTCTCAGCGCGGCCAGGCGGACATGCGCCAGGCGTCCGGGCCCGGGGTGTGCGCGCTGCCCGGCACGTTGCGGGCCGGGGAGGCCCAGGCGTCCAGCCGGGGCGGGCCGTCGGCGGCGGGCTGCGCCGCCGCGACCCGCGCCTGGACCAGCGCCACGACGGCCGCCAGCTCCTCCGCGGTCGGCCTTCCCCGCTCCACCTTGATCACCACGGGACCTCTCCTCTCGTCGGGACGTCGGACCGCCTTCCGGACCGACGGCTACAGCGGGATGTTGCCGTGCTTCTTCGGCGGCAGGCTCTCGCGCTTGTTGCGCAGCGTGCGCAGCGCCTTGACCAGCTGGGCGCGGGTCTGCGAGGGGGCGATCACGGCGTCGACGTAGCCGCGCTCCGCGGCGACGTACGGGTTGAGGAGGGCGTCCTCGTAGTCCGTGATCAGCTGCTGGCGCAGCTCCTCGGCCTGCTCGGGGGTCCCGGCCTCGGCGAGGGTGCGGCGGTGCAGGATGTTGACGGCGCCCTGCGCGCCCATCACCGCGATCTGCGCGGTCGGCCAGGCCAGGTTGAGGTCGGCGCCCAGGTGCTTGGAGCCCATCACGTCGTACGCGCCGCCGTACGCCTTGCGCGTGATGATGGTGATCAGCGGGACGGTGGCCTCGGCGTAGGCGTAGATCAGCTTGGCGCCGCGGCGGATAATGCCGTCCCACTCCTGGCTGGTGCCCGGCAGGAAGCCGGGCACGTCGACGAACGTGAGCACCGGGATGTTGAAGCTGTCGCAGGTGCGGACGAACCGCGCGGCCTTCTCCGAGGCGTTGATGTCCAGGCAGCCGGCGAACTGCAGCGGCTGGTTGGCGACCACGCCGACCGGCCGCCCCTCGACCCGGCCGAAGCCGGTCAGGATGTTCGGCGCGAACAGCGCCTGCGTCTCCAGGAACTCCGCGTCGTCCAGCACGTGTTCGATGACCTGGTGCATGTCGTACGGCTGGTTCGCCGAGTCCGGGATCAGCGTGTCGAGCGCGAGGTCCTCGTCGGTGACGGCCAGGTCGGCCTGCGCGTCGAAGGCCGGCGGCTCCTGCAGGTTGTTGGACGGCAGGTAGGACAGCAGCGCCTTCACGTACTCGAAGGCGTCCTTCTCGTCGCCGGACAGGTGGTGGGCGTTGCCCGACGTGGTGTTGTGGGTGCGGGCGCCGCCCAGCTCCTCCATGCCGACGTCCTCGCCGGTGACGGTCTTGATCACGTCGGGTCCGGTGATGAACATGTGCGAGGTCTGGTCGACCATCACCACGAAGTCGGTGATCGCGGGGGAGTAGACCGCGCCGCCCGCGCAGGGGCCCACGATCAGGCTGATCTGCGGGATGACGCCGGACGCGTGGGTGTTGCGGCGGAAGATCTCGCCGTACATGCCCAGCGAGGCGACGCCCTCCTGGATGCGGGCGCCGCCGGAGTCGTTGATGCCGATGACCGGGCAGCCGGTCTTCAGCGCGAAGTCCATCACCTTGACGATCTTCTCGCCGAAGACCTCGCCGAGCGCGCCGCCGAAGACCGTGAAGTCCTGCGAGAACACCGCGACCGGGCGCCCCTCGACGGTGCCGTAGCCGGTCACCACGCCGTCGCCGTACGGGCGGTTGGCCTCCAGCCCGAAGTTCGTCGAGCGGTGCCGGGCCAGCTCGTCCAGTTCGGTGAACGAGTCGTCGTCCAGCAGTAGTTCGATCCGCTCACGCGCGGTCAGCTTGCCCTTCGCGTGCTGCTTCTCCACCGCGCGCCGCGAGCCCGCGTGCGTCGCCGACTCGATGCGGTGGCGCAGGTCGGCGAGCTTGCCCGCAGTCGTGTGGATGTCGTACTCCGGCTCGGACATGGAGGTGGCTCTCCTGCTCTCGGCGGCTCTTGTTTAACTGGCGGGTAACGCTGCTCAGTAGCGTAGTGGCGACTCTCGGGTACGGGCACTGCGGCGTTCACCACACTGATGGCCGCCCGCCTAGTGTGGAGGCATGACGCGCAGCCGCTGGTCCGACCTCGACCGTCCGCCGCTGAACGCCGTGGCGCTGCGCAGGGCGGTGGTCGTGCCCGGCGGGCTGTGGACGGCGCTCGACGTGGCCGAGTCCACCGGCTCCACCAACGCCGACCTCGCCGCGCGGGCCGCGGAGGGCGCCGCGGAGGGCGCGGTGCTGGTCGCCGAGGAGCAGACCGCGGGCCGCGGCAGGCTCGACCGGCGCTGGAGCGCCCCGGCCCGCTCCGGACTGTTCTTCTCCGTACTGCTCCGTCCGGGTGAACCCGCGGACGGGGCGGAACCGGTGCCGGTCCACCGCTGGGGGTGGCTGCCGCTGCTCGCCGGGGTGGCCGTCGCGACCGCCCTGTCCCGTGCCGCCGGCATCGACACGGCCCTCAAATGGCCGAACGACCTGCTGCTTTCCGTCGACGGCGAGGAGCGCAAGGCCGGCGGGATCCTCGCGGAGCGTTCCGGCGACGGCGCGGTGGTCGTCGGCATCGGCGTCAACGTCAGTCTCCGCGCGGAGGAGCTGCCCGTCCCGACGGCGACCTCCCTGGCGCTCGCCGGCGCCCAGGGCACGGATCGCGACCCGCTGCTGCGGGCGGTGCTCAGGTCTCTCGCCGACTGGTACGGGGAGTGGCGGGCGGCGGGCGGCGATCCCGCCGTGTCCCGGCTTCAGCAGACGTACGCGGCGGGCTGCGCCACGCTCGGCCGCCAGGTGCGGGCGGAGCTGCCGGGCGGCGGCGAGCTCGCCGGCACGGCGGTCGGGGTCGACGGCGACGGCCGCCTCGTCATCGCCGGGCCCGCCGGCGAGCAGGCGGTCGGCTCCGCCGACGTCGTCCACCTGCGCGCCGCGCCCTGATCGGCCGGCTCGGGAAACACCGGGCCCCGGTCCGGAGAACGGGGCCGGCGCCCCGGCGGGGGCGAGGGCGGGAGAGTGAGGTGGGGCACACCCTGCCGTATCGTTGAGGCGCTGCGTCGTCTCGATGATCGGAAGGGCTGTGCGCAGGGACTCTTCAGAGGCCGGGCGGTAGTCGTGGACCACGCCCAGCCGGACCAGCCGTCCCCCCCGGATCCGGGCGCCCCGCCGGAGCCGGACGGCGTCGAGCCCGCGCGCTCCGAGGCCGCCCCCGGCGCGGAACCGGGCGAGGCGCCCGGCGCGAGCGGCGCCGCACAGCCGGACCGGACCGCCGAGGAGACCGCGGACGGGGCCGCGGACAAGGACGCGGACGGGAGCCCGGACGAGATCTCGGCGGAGACCGCGGAAGCGGAGCCGGGCGCCTACCCCGGCGCGGAGTTCACCGTGGAACCGGGAGAGCATCCCCTCGCGCTGCGGCTCGAACACCTGATCCTGGGCGCGCCGCGCCAGTACACCCCCTTCCAGGCGGCCCGCACCGCGGGCGTCTCGATGGACCTGGCGTCCCGCTTCTGGCGGGCCATGGGCTTCGCCGACATCGGCCAGGCCAAGGCCCTCACCGAGGCCGACGTGCTGGCGCTGCGCCGGCTCGCCGGCCTGGTCGAGGCGGGCCTGCTGAGCGAGTCGATGGCGATCCAGGTGGCGCGGTCCACCGGCCAGACCACCGCGCGGCTCGCGGACTGGCAGACCGACTCGTTCCTGGAGGGCCTCACCGAGCCGCCGGAGCCGGGCATGACCCGGGCCGAGGTCGCGTACCCGCTGGTCGAACTCCTCCTGCCGGAGCTGGAGGAGTTCCTCATCTACGTGTGGCGCCGCCAGGTCGCCGCCGCGACCAGCAGGGTGGTGCAGTCGGACGACGAGGAGGCGGTGGACCGCAGGCTCGCCGTCGGCTTCGCCGACCTGGTGGGCTTCACCCGGCTGACCCGGCGGCTGGAGGAGGAGGAACTCGGCGAGCTGGTCGAGGCGTTCGAGACCACCGCCGCCGACCAGGTCGCCGCTTACGGCGGCCGGCTGATCAAGACGCTCGGCGACGAGGTGCTGTTCGTCGCGGACGACCCGGGTACGGCGGCGGAGATCGGCATACGGCTGATCGAGACGATGACCGGCGACGAGACGATGCCGGCGCTGCGGGTGGGGATGGCCTTCGGCACGGTCACCACGCGCATGGGCGACGTCTTCGGCACCACCGTGAACCTGGCCTCCCGGCTGACCTCGATAGCGCCGCGTGACGCGGTGCTGGTCGACGGCGACTTCGCCGAGGCGCTCGGCGAGGCGGGCGACGCGCCGCTGTCGGAGGCGGACGTGGACGAGTCCACGGCGGAGAAGTACCGGTTCGCGCTGCAGCCGATGTGGCGCCGCCCGGTCCGCGGTCTCGGTGTCGTGGAGCCGTGGCTGCTGAGCCGCCGCGGCTGACCCCGTACCGGCCGGCGCGGCCGCGTGGCAGGATGACGCGCGCAACGCGGTACACGGTCGTTAACCGGGAGGGTCTGGCGTGGGTGAGGAACGGTACGGGGAGTTCGTGCTGGTGCGGCGGCACGGTGAGCGGGTGGCCGAACTGACCCTGGACCGGCCGAAGGCCATGAACGCCGTGTCGACCGCGATGGCCGCCTCGATCGGCGCCGCCTGCCGGGCGCTGGCGGAGGACCCCTCGGTCAGCGTGACCGTCGTGACGTCCTCGGCGGAGCGCGCGTTCTGCGTGGGCGCGGACCTGAAGGAGCGGAACTCCTTCACCGACGAGGACCTGCGGCGGCAGCGCCCGCGCACCCGCGCGGCGTACACCGGTGTGCTCGACCTGCCGATGCCCGCGATCGCCGCGGTGCACGGCTTCGCGCTCGGCGGCGGCCTCGAACTCGCCCTCGCCTGCGACCTGATCGTCGCGGACGAGACCGCGGTGCTGGGGCTGCCGGAGGTCTCCGTCGGCGTCATCCCGGGCGGCGGCGGCACGCAGCTGCTGCCCCGGCGGGTCGGGGCGGCGCGCGCCGCCGAGCTGATCTTCACCGCGCGGCGGCTGCCCGCCGCCGAGGGCGCCGCGTTCGGCCTGGTCGACCGGCTGGTGCCGGCCGGCGGCGCCCGTGAGGCGGCGCTGGAGCTGGCGGCGGTGATCGCCGCCAACTCCCCGGTCGGCCTGCGCGCCGCCAAGCGCGCGCTGCGCCTCGGCGACGGCCTCGACCTGCGGGCCGGGCTGGAGGTGGAGGACGCGGCGTGGCGCACCACCGCCTTCTCCGGCGACCGCGCGGAGGGTGTCGCGGCGTTCAACGAGAAGCGCGCGCCGCGCTGGCCGGGGGAGTAGCGGCTCGGGCGGTGCGGCGGCCGCCACACCGTCGCCGGGAGGGGCGCTGGATGCCGCTGGAGGGCTGCGGGCGCGGGCCGTGGGCCCGGGGTGGCGCCGGGGTGGCGCCGGGGTGGCCGGCCAGCTCCGTTCGGCCCAGCGGCCCAGCGATCCACTGCCCGAATCCGCCCGGACCTCCCTAGCCTGGGGTGATGGTTGACGATTCAGCCGATCTGCGGCTGCGCGCCGTCGTCGAGCTCGCGCAGGCGCTGGCGACGGCGCAGACGCCGCTGGGCTCGGCCCGCGCGGGAGCCCGCCGCGCCCGGCTGGCGATGGGCGCGTCGTTCGCCGCGGTGTCCGCGTGGGAGCGGGAGACCGGCCGGCTGCGCGTCCTGGTCAACGACGGGGACCTGGCTCCCGGCGAGGAGCCGGAGCCGGCCGACGAGTCGTACTCCGTGCACGACTTCCCGGAGATCGCCGAGTTCCTGCACGGCGCGTGGGCGGGCGGCGGTGAGCCGCACGCCTGGGTGGAGACCGCCGAGGGCACGGGTTTCTCGCCGGGCGGCAGCAGTTGGGGCCGCGCGGCGGCGCTGCGGCGGCGTGGCCGGGGCAGTTGTGTGGTCGCGCCGGTGGTCCTGCACGGCAGGGCGTGGGGCGAGCTGTACGTGGCGCGGCGGGTGGGCGAGCCGGCGTTCCGGCGGGTGGACGCGGACTTCGCGAGCGTGCTGGCCGCGCTGATCGCGTCCGGCATCGCGCAGACCGAGCGGCTCGCGGAGGTGCAGCGGCTGGCCTTCACCGATCCGCTGACCGGGCTCGGCAACCGGCGGGCGGTCGACATGCGGCTCGACGAGGCGCTGGAGCGACACCGCACGCGCGGTGCGGTGGTCAGCCTGGTGGTCTGCGACCTCAACGGGCTGAAGAAGGTCAACGACCGGCACGGGCACGCCGTCGGCGACAAGCTGCTGGAACGATTCGGCTCGCTGCTGTCGCTGTGCGGCGCGACGCTGCCGGGGAGTCTGGCCGCCCGGCTGGGCGGGGACGAGTTCTGCATCGTCGCGGTCGACACGGCGGTGGAGGAGGTGGTGCGGGCCGCGGACGAGCTGTGCCGCCGGGCGGCGGAGCTGGAGGTGGGGGAGGGGGTCGCCTGCGGGGTGGCCTCCACCGTGCCGGCGGTGGGGCCGGTGCGGTCGGCCCGCCGGTTGTTCCGGCTGGCCGACGCGGCCCAGTACCGGGCGAAGGCCCTGCGCGCCGAGCATCCGGTCGTCGCCGGGATCGAGGGCCCCGGCGACCCCGTCGTCCGCCTCGCCGACGCGCCCCCCTCTCCCCCCGACCCCGAGCGCCGCACCCTCCGCGGCCGCTGACCGGGCGCAGCCCGGGGTTTTGAGGGGCGCGGTCGGCCGCCGTGACGCGGTCCTCAGGATCGTCACCGGCCCGGTGGGGCTGGTGCGGTCGTTTCCGGGCCACCGGTCGGTGGGTCGCCCGCGCGGTTCCCCGCGCCCCTGGTGGGGCGTGACGCCCGGCGCGGTCCGGGCGCAGTCCGGGGTTTTGAGCCACGGCGCGGCCCGCGGGCCGTCACCGGCCCGGTGGGGCCGTTGCGGTCGCAGAGCGGGCCGACGGCCGGTGGTGGGTCGGGCCCACCGCGAGGTGAGGGGCGGGGTGACAGGAAGAGATTCAGTGCTTAGGGTGCCTGAATATGGATATGCAGAACGTGGTGGTGGGCCCCACCGGCATCACCGCCGACGACGTGCTGGCCGTCGCCCGGTCCGGCGCCCGGGTCGAGCTGAACGACGCGGCCCTCGCCGGAATCACCCGCTCGCGCGATGTCATCGACGCGCTCGCGGCCAAGCCGGAACCCGTCTACGGCGTCTCGACCGGCTTCGGCGCCCTCGCCGTCCGCCACATCAGCCCGGAGCTGCGCGCCCAGCTCCAGCGCAGCCTCGTCCGCTCCCACGCGGCCGGCATGGGCCCCGCGGTCGAGCGCGAGGTGGTCCGCGCGCTGATGTTCCTGCGGCTCAAGACGCTCGCCTCCGGCCGCACCGGCGTCCGCCCGGTCGTCGCGGAGACGATGGCCGCGATCCTGAACGCGGACATCACCCCGGCCGTCCACGAGTACGGCTCGCTCGGCTGCTCCGGCGACCTCGCGCCGCTCGCGCACTGCGCCCAGGTGCTGATGGGCGAGGGCGAGGCACTGGGCCCCGACGGCGCGGTGCGCCCCGCCGCCGAGCTGCTCGCCGAGCACGGCATCGAGCCGGTGGAGCTGCGCGAGAAGGAGGGCCTCGCGCTGATCAACGGCACCGACGGCATGCTCGGCATGCTGGTGATGGCCTGCGCCGACCTGGCCAGGCTGTACACCGCGGCGGACATCACCGCGGCGCTGTCGCTGGAGGCGCTGCTCGGCACCGACCGGGTGCTCGCCCCCGAGCTGCACGCGATCCGCCCGCACCCGGGCCAGGCCGCCAGCGCGGACAACATGCGCAGGGTGCTGGCCGGCTCCGGCCTGACCGGCCACCACCAGGACGACGCGCCGCGGGTCCAGGACGCGTACTCGATCCGCTGCGCCCCGCAGGTCGCGGGCGCCGGCCGGGACACCCTGACGCACGCCCGGCTGGTCGCGGAGCGCGAACTGGCCGCCGCCATCGACAACCCGGTCGTCATCGACGGGGACGGCTCCCAGGAGGGCCGGGTGGAGTCCAACGGCAACTTCCACGGCGCCCCGGTGGGTTACGTGCTGGACTTCCTCGCCATCGCCGCCGCGGACCTCGCCTCGATCGCCGAGCGCCGCACCGACCGGCTGCTGGACCGGAACCGCTCGCACGGCCTGCCGCCGTTCCTCGCCGACGACCCCGGCGTGGACTCCGGTCTGATGATCGCCCAGTACACCCAGGCCGCGCTGGTCAGCGAGTTGAAGCGGCTCGCGGTGCCCGCGTCGGTGGACTCGATCCCGTCCTCCGCGATGCAGGAGGACCACGTGTCGATGGGCTGGTCGGCGGCGCGCAAGCTGCGGACCGCGGTGGACAACCTGGGCCGGGTGATCGCCGTCGAGATGTTCGCGGCGACCCGCGCGCTGGAGATCAGGACCACCGGCAGCGCGCTGCGCCCCGCGCCGGCCACCGCGGCGATCCTGGCCGCGGTACGGGACGCGGGCGTGCCGGGCCCCGGCCGGGACCGGTTCCTCGCGCCCGACCTGGAGGCCGCGCACGTCTTCGTGCGCGACGGCGCGCTGGCCCGCGCGGCCGAGACGGTCACCGGCCCGCTGGCCTGAGCCGGCGTGCGCTCGCGTTCCCGGGTGCGGCCGCGAGGCCGCGCCCGGGAACGGTGTCAGGCTTCCGAACGGCGGGCGCGCCGCCCGGCGTTGAGCACCAGGCCGGCGCCGGCCACCAGGAACGCGGCGCCACCCACCAGATACGGCTTGGTGTCGACCGCGCCGGTGTCGGCGAGGCCGCCGAGCTGCGCGGACGGCGAGCCCGCCGTGACGGACCGGCTGGTGGCGGCCCTGGCCGGCGCGTCATGGCTCGGCGACGCGCTCGCGGACGGTACGAAGTACAACGCGGCCAGCACGGAAGCGGCGGCTGCGGCGACGTAAGGACGGGGCGAGGTCAAAGGATCCCCCAGGGATTGCGGCGACTTGACCGTGAGGGCCGATCGTAGTGACTGGGTGTGGCTCGTGGGAAGCCGGGCCGCCGCGGGCTTACTCTCCGTGGCATGAGCACTACGGAGATTCCCCGCGGCGACAGCGGCCCGCGCTACGTACGCCTCCAGGCCGAGCTGGTGCTGGAGGTGACGGCGGCCGACGAGCTGCGCGGCTCGGCGCTGTCCCGCATCGACGAGGACACCTTCATGCCGGGCGTCGAGCGTGAGCACGCGCGGGCGGCGGTCGGCGCGGACGAGTCGGAGGCGCTGGCATACCTCGTGGACCCGGGCGAGCTGGTCGCCGGCCTGCCCGGCATCGAACTGGTCCAGGCGTCGTGGTCGTGCGCGCACACCGAGTACGACCCGCAGGCCGAGGACGACTGGGACGGCGACCGGGCGGCGGACGAGGACGACGAGGAGGGGTAGCAGGGGGACGGGGACGGCGTGGGAAAGGCCACATTTTCGCCCGATTCGTACACATCGGGCGTCTGGGCTGCTTCCATGCATAGGAGCGAAGCCCGTCCCCTGCCCCTTTGGAGAAAGCGTGACGTCCAACGCCGGAAACACCCCCGAACAGCGCCCTGCCCGTCGGCTCTCACCAGGCCGACGCCGCACCCTGGCGGCTGCCGCGGTGCTTGCCGCGGGAACCGTCGCGCTGACCGCCTGCGGGGGACACGGCAACGGCGGCACGTCGAAGGCGGCGGCGAGCGTCGCCCCCACGACCTCCTCGGCCGCCGCACCGGCCACCACCGGCACCGACGGCGCGCACACCGACACCCAGGCGCAGCAGGACGCGAACGCCGCCGAGCAGGCGTCGACCGCGAAGATCACCATCACGCCGAAGTCGGGAAGCACCGGCGCGGCCACCCACGGCGCCGTCAAGGTCTCCGTCACCGGCGGCAAGCTCACCTCCGTCACCATGACGTCGAAGGCCACCGGCCACCGCGTCAGCGGGACCCTGTCGGCCGACCACACCTCGTGGAAGCCGGCCGGCACGCTGGCCCGCGGCACCCAGTACACGATCGCGGCGAACGCCGCCGACCCGCAGGGCCGCGCCGCCGCCGCGCACACCACGTTCGCCACCAGCACGGCGACCACCAAGTTCGTCGGCTACTTCACCCCCGAGGACGGCTCCACCGTCGGCGTGGGCATGCCGGTGTCGATCAACTTCGACAAGGCGATATCCGGCTCGCACCGCGCCGACGTGCAGCGGTCGATCAGCGTGGTGTCCAGCAGCGGCCAGAAGGTGGTCGGCCACTGGTTCAGCGCGAAGCGGCTCGACCTGCGGCCGCAGACGTACTGGCAGGCCGGCTCGCACGTCTCGATGACCCTGTCGCTGGCCGGCGTCGAGGGCGCCCCCGGCGTCTACGGCGTGCAGCACAAGACCGTCGGCTTCGACGTGGGCCGCTCCCAGGTCTCCACGGTCGACACCGCGACCCACCAGATGACCGTCGTCCGCGACGGCCAGGTGCTGCGGACCGTCCCGATCTCCGCGGGCGGCCCCGGCCACACCACGTACGACGGTCAGATGGTCATCTCGGAGAAGGACCAGACGACCCGCATGAACGGCGCCACCGTCGGCTTCACCGAGGACGACGGCAAGGGCGAGTACGACATACCGGACGTGCCGCACGCGATGCGGCTGAGCAACTCCGGCACGTTCATCCACGGCAACTACTGGGGCGACAAGTCCGTCTTCGGCACCGCCAACACCAGCCACGGCTGCATCGGGCTGAGCGACGCCAAGGGCGGCAAGGACAAGACCACGGACGCGGCCTGGTTCTACGACAACTCGCTGGTCGGCGACGTGGTCGTGGTGAAGAACTCCCCGGACCGGACGATCCAGCCCGCCAACGGCCTCAACGGCTGGAACATGACGTGGTCCCAGTGGGTCGCCGGCTCCGCCGTGTGAGCCGGCCACCGGCCTCCCCCGCGTCCGGCCTCCCCCCGCGTCCGCGCGCCGGGGCTCATACGCCCGCGGGCTGGCTGCGCTCGTCCTTCTGTATCCAGCGCGCCGGGTCGTCCAGCACGGTGCGCACCGCGCTGTAGGCGGCGCCGCGCAGCACCCCGTCGCTGCCCAGCCGCGAGGTGACCACGTCCTCGGGCCGCCACCTGCGGTCGGTGACCCGGTCGGCCAGCTCGGCGCGCACCCCCGGCAGCAGCCACGGCGCCAGGTCGGCGAGCGGCCCGCCGACCACCACCGCCTGCGGGTCGAGCAGGTTCACCGCGCCGCTCAGCGCGATGCCCAGCGCCGAGCCCGCCTCGGCCAGCGCCCGCAGCGCCGCCGGGTCGCCGCCGGCCGCCGCCGCGCGCAGTGCGGGGCCGCGGCCCGCGCCGATGCCCGCGGCGCGCAGCAGCGCCTCCTCGCCCGCGAAGGTCTCCAGGCAACCGTGCGCGCCGCACGAGCACAGCGGCCCGTCCGGCCGCACCGGCACGTGGCCCAGCTCGCCGGCGAAGCCGCGGGCGCCGCGGAACAGCCGGCCCTCGACCACCACCGCGGCGCCGATGCCGATCTCGGCGGAGACGTGCACGAAGTCGGCGAGCCGGTCGTGGCCGCCGAGCCACAGCTCGGCGAGCGCGCCGAGGTTCGCCTCGTTGTCGACGACGGTGCCGGGGCCGAGCGCGGCGGCCACCGGCACGTTCTCCCAGCCGAGGTTGGGGGCGCGCAGCACGATGCCGCGGTCGCGGCCGACCAGGCCGGGTACGGCGACGGTGGTGCCCACCGGGTGCAGGCCCTGGTCGCGGGCCTGCCCGGTGACCAGCGCGGTCAGCCCGGCCAGCTCCGCGAGGACCGCGGGGGCCGGGCGGCCGCGGTTCGCGGCCGGCGCCTGGACGCGGCAGCGCAGCCGGCCGCGCAGGTCGGTCACGCACGCGGCGAGGTGGTCGACGCCGATCTCCGCGCCGATGCCGGCCGGGCCGGTCTCGGACAGCGCGAGTGCGGTGCCGGGGCGGCCGACGGTGCCGGGGCGCTGCGCGCCGCGCTCCTCGACCAGGCCGGCCGCGAGCAGCTCGTCCACCAGCGTGGAGACGGTCGCCCGGGCCAGCCCGACCTCGGCGGCCACCGCCGCCCGGGTGACCTTCTCGCCGGCGGCGAGTGCGCCCATGACCAGCGCGAGGTTCCGCCGCCGCAGCTCGGCCTGCGGCCCCGTGCCCTTGCCGTTCCCCACGCGGGGCTCCTTCCGTCGCGTCCAGTATCCGGGCCCCCGCCGTTTCCCCGCTGCCGCGGGTGGTCACCGGCCGGGTGCACCGGTTGCCGCCGTTGCCGCGCCACCGGCCGGGCAGAGCGGTTGCGGTCGTCCCCGGGCCGCCGGCCGGTGGTGGGTTGCTCGCGCCGTTCCCCGCGCCCCTGTGGGGTGCGGCGCCCCGCGCGGTCCGGGCGCGGGCAGCCACTGCGAGGGCTGCACGTCGCCACCGGCCGGGCGGGGTGGTTGCGGTCGTTGCCGGGCCGCCGGCCGGTGGCCGGTCCCGCGCCGTTCCCCGCGCCCCTGTGCGGGCGACCGCCCCGTCCGGGTCTAGGACCCCGCGAGGGGCAGGGCGGCGGCGAGGCGGGTGAGGGTGGCCTCGTCGCGGGGGAGCGGGGGGTGGACGGGGCCGCGGGCGGTGGCCCAGCGGTGGGCGATGGCCGTCGGGTCCTCCGACGTGAGCAGGCTCGCCGCCTGCACCGCCGCGCCGAGCGCGACCAGCTCCTGTGCCTCGGGCACCTGCACCGCGCGCCCCGACAGCCGCCGCACCGTCTGGAGCCAGGCGGCCCCGCGAGCCCCGCCGCCGATCAGCAGCAGCGGCTCCTCGGACCCGGACCCGGACCCGGACGCGTCAGCGTCCACCGCCAGGACCTGGTCGAGCGCGTCGAGCAGCGCGTACACCGCCCCGTCGTACGCGCCCTGGAGCACCTGGCCCGCGGTCGTGTCGTGGCGCAGCCCGGTGAGCAGGCCGGAGGCGTAGGGGAGGTTGGGGGTGCGCTCGCCGTCGAGGAAGGGCAGGAAGGCCACCGAGCCGCCGGGCTCGACGTCCTCACGGTCGCGGCCGAGCAGCGCGGCGACCTTGTCGACGGCGAGCGTGCAGTTGAGGGTGCAGGCCAGCGGCAGCCAGCCGCCGTCCGCGGAGGCGAACCCGGCGACGGTGCCCGAGGCGTCGGCGGGCCGGCGCCGCGACACCGCGTAGACGGTGCCGGAGGTGCCCAGGCTGAGCACCGCGCGGCCCGGGGTGAGGCCGAGGCCGAGGGCGGCGGCCGCGTTGTCGCCGGTGCCGGCGCCGACGACGGCGCCGGCCCGCAGCGGCAGCCCGTCCCGTACCGTGCCGGCCTGCTCGCCGGCGCCGAGCACGGCCGGCAGCAGCGCGGGGTCGAGTCCGGCCTCGGCGAGCAGCGCCTCGTCGTACGCCTCGGTCCGCGAGGCCCACCAGCCGGTGCCGGAGGCGTCGCCGCGGTCGGTGACCGCCGCGCCCGACAGGCGCTCGGTGAGGAAGTCGTGCGGGAGCCGTACGGCGGCGGCCGCCGCGGCGGTCTCGGGTTCGTGCTCGCGCAGCCACGCCCACTTGGCGACGGTGAAGCTGGCCCCCGGCACCGAGCCGAAGCGCTCCGCCCACCACTGCGCGCCGTGCCGCTCGACGAGCGCGGCGGCCTGCGGCGCGGACCGCACGTCGTTCCACAGCAGCGCGGGCCGCAGGGCGGCGCCCTCGGCGTCGAGGACGACCAGGCCGTGCTGCTGGCCGCCGACCGCGACGGCCTGCGCGAGCCCGGCGTACTCGCCGAGCTGCCCGAGGGCGGTCAGCAGCGCCCGCCACCACACCTCGGGGTCGGTCTCGCGCCCGGCGCCGGCGCTGACGGTGTGCGGCGCCTGGCCGCGGGCCAGCACCGCGCCGGTCCCCGCGTCCACCGCCAGCACCTTGGTGGACTGCGTGGAGCTGTCCACGCCGAGCACGACCGGCCCGTGCGACCCCTGCTGCGCCATGTGATCCCGATCCCTTCGCGAGCTCATCGGAAGTGCCCACTTCCCATCATCGGTCTCGCATACTAATTTGTTCAACAGTCTGACGAATAGGAGCCGACCCGCATGACTTCCCTCACTCCCGCCCCCGAGCACAAGTTCACCTTCGGCCTGTGGACGGTCGGCTGGCAGGGCCGCGACCCGTTCGGCGACGCGACCCGCCCGGCGCTCGACCCGGTCGAGACGGTCACCCGGCTCGCCGAGCTGGGTGCGTACGGCGTGACCTTCCACGACGACGACCTGATCCCCTTCGGCTCCACCGACGCCGAGCGCGAGGGCCACATCAAGCGCTTCCGGCAGGCGCTGGACGCCACCGGCATGACCGTGCCGATGGCCACCACCAACCTGTTCACCCACCCGGTCTTCAAGGACGGCGCGTTCACCGCCAACGACCGCGACGTGCGCCGCTTCGCGCTGCGCAAGACGCTGCGCAACATCGACCTGGCCGTCGAGCTGGGCGCGACGACGTACGTGGCCTGGGGCGGCCGCGAGGGCGCGGAGTCCGGCGCCGCCAAGGACGTGCGGGTCGCGCTCGACCGCATGAAGGAGGCGTTCGACCTGCTCGGCGCGTACGTCACCGAGCAGGGCTACGACCTGCGGTTCGCCGTGGAGCCCAAGCCGAACGAGCCGCGCGGCGACATCCTGCTGCCGACCGTCGGCCACGCGCTGGCGTTCATCAACGCCCTGGAGCGCCCCGACATCGTGGGCGTCAACCCCGAGGTCGGCCACGAGCAGATGGCCGGACTGAACTTCCCGCACGGCATCGCCCAGGCGCTGTGGCACGGCAAGCTCTTCCACATCGACCTCAACGGCCAGACCGGCATCAAGTACGACCAGGACCTGCGCTTCGGCGCCGGCGACCTGCGGTCCGCCTTCTGGCTGGTCGACCTGCTGGAGTCGGCGGGCTACGACGGCCCGCGGCACTTCGACTTCAAGCCGCCGCGCACCGAGGACATCGGCGGCGTGTGGGCGTCCGCGGCCGGCTGCATGCGCAACTACCTGCTGCTCAAGGAGCGCACCGCGGCGTTCCGTTCCGACCCCGAGGTCCTGGAGGCGCTGCGCGCCTCGCGCCTGGACGACCTGGCCCGCCCCACCCTCGCCGAGGGCGAGACGGTGGCGGCGCTGCTCGCCGACCGCAGCGCCTACGAGGACTTCGACCCGGACGCGGTCGCGGCCCGCGGCATGGCGTTCGAGCACCTCGACCAGCTCGCGATGGACCACCTGCTCGGCGCCCGCTGAGCCCCGGCCGGCGTTCCGCGCACGGCAACGGCCCTGTGCCGTACGGGAGTCGCGTCCCGTACGGCACAGGGCCGCCGTGTGGTGCGGTCCGGTCAGACCACGTCGACGTAGACCGCCGCCGCGTCACTCTCGAAGTGCGTGCCGTCGCCGAAGTACTGGATCAGCCAGCGGCCGTCCTGCACCGCCTTGGACGTGAACTTCGCGTGGCCGGTGGAGTCGGTGTGCGAGTAGCCCAGGTACGACCACTTGGTGCTGCCCTTGGGCTGGAAGTACAGCTCGACGTACTG
The DNA here is from genome assembly GCF_036353415.1 of Actinacidiphila polyblastidii. Taxonomy (NCBI): domain Bacteria; kingdom Bacillati; phylum Actinomycetota; class Actinomycetes; order Kitasatosporales; family Streptomycetaceae; genus Actinacidiphila; species Actinacidiphila polyblastidii. The sequence goes on along the minus strand of NZ_JAZEWV010000011.1, from coordinate 206,660 downwards.
CCCGCCGAACGGCTTCCACACGTTGCCGACGTCCTGCTTGAGGTTGCCGGTCAGCGTCAGCGTGGAGTTCTTCTTCGCCCGCGCGGTGTTGGCGTACATCTGGAAGATCCGCGTGTTGGTGCGGGTCAGGTGCACGATCGGGCCGTTGCTCGCGACCAGCTGGTCCGAGGTCGCGTGGCGGACCTGGTAGTAGCCGTCCAGGTAGCCGTTGGCGGTGATCTTGAACGAGCCGTCGGAGGAGGTCAGGTTGACACCCGCCAGGCCCTTCCAGCCGGTCCTGCCGTCGGGCGAGTACCACAGGCCGACGTTCTGGCCGTAGGTGGACGCGCCGCGGTGGTAGGTGCGCAGCAGCTTGCCGCTGACGGTGACCACGTCGTCGGCGGAGACCGCCGAGGCCACCGAGGTGAACAGCGACTCGTCCGGGATGACGACCACCCCGCTGACCGAGCCGGAGCGGAACGGCTGGGAGACGTACGCCGTCCAGACGCCGCCGGACTCGGGGTCGCCGGGCAGGGTGAGCGTGAAGTGCCCGGTGGCGTCCGTGACGGTGTGGACCTCCAGGCCGCCGCCGCCCTCGAAGGAACCGACGACGGGCACACCGGCCAGCCCCGGCGACGTGGCGGACAGCGTGCTGTGCACTTCGCCGCTGATGGTGACGTTCTGGCCGGGCAGCACCCTCCTCACGTCCGCGGTGGCCGTGATCGCCACGGCGGACGAGTGGTACTCCGGTGTCCGTTCCGGCGTGCTGGCCTGCCCGTCCGCCGCGTCGGAGCTCTCCGTGTACCTCGCGGTGAAGGACAGCCCCTGGGGCACGGCGAACGTCGTGCTGAAACGGCCGTCGACATCCGTCACCGCGGTCCTGTCGACCTCGTTCCACGTGGGGCCCATGGCGACGGTGACCGTGCGGCCGGCGAGGGGGACCAGGTCGCGGCTGCCGGGCTGCTGGCCCAGCAGCGTCCCGCCGACGGTCTCCGAGGTGTGGTCCGCGTCGACGACCGCCGGCTCCAGGCTGACGCCGCCGGTCGGTCCCGTCACCGGGCCGTTGGTGCCTGTCGCGGCGGCGAACAGCGGGATCAGGGTGAAGTCGAGCGCTCCCGGCTCAGCCCTGGTGAGCGTGTCGCCCTTGCTGTCGGTCGCGGTGATCTCGACGTCGTAGCGCCCGAGGCGCGGCAGGGTGCCGCCGTCCTCGGTGAGCTTCAGCTGGTCGCCGGAGCCCAGGCTCCAGGCGTAGCCGCCGTCCACCAGGGAGCGCGTGGCGACGGTCTGTCCGCCGTCGAGGACCTTCATGGTCACCGAGGTGACCGCGGCGTCCGTGGCGTCGGTCCAGACCGGGACGTCGAAGGAGCCGTGGTCCAGGCTGTCGACGGCGCCGCGGCCGATGCCGATCTGGCCCGCCGTGCCGTCGGCGTAGGCGGGCGCCGCGGTCAGCGCCGTGCCGCAGATCGCGGCGGCCACCACTCCGGCGGCCAGGGCGCGCCGGGTGCGGACCGTGCGCGCGGAGGCGTCAGTGCGCATCGACGTACACCTGCTTCGACTCGGAGTAGTAGTGCGAGGAGTTGGGCTCGATGTACGCCGCCCAGGTGCCGTCGCCGAACGCCGTGGTGTTCAGGGCGTAGTGGCCGTAGGCGTTGGTGTAGCCCTTGACCACCCAGTACCAGTTGGGGTCGTAGCGCGGCTTGAAGACCAGCACCACGTGGACGCCCGCGTACGGCTTCCAGCCGGCGGTCGTCAGCTGGTAGACGTTGCCCGAGGCGGTGAGCTTGGCGTTGGTCTTCGGCTTCGTCGAGGACATCGCGATCGACATGCCCGTGCGGTAGCGGTAGATGTGCTTGACCACCGTGACGGCCGGCTGCATGACGTCGGTCTCGGGGTGCCGGACGCGGTAGTAGCCGTTGTAGTACGCGTCCTTGGTGACGCTGTACGAGCAGGTGCCGTTGTAGTTGCCGCCGTTGGCCTGGAACCACTGCATGGTGGTCCAGCCGGTGGTGCCGTTCGCCGAGTACTCCAGCGACAGCGGCTGGTAGTCGCAGGAGCCCTTCAGGGAGCCCGCGAGCGTCACCGTGGCGTACTGGTCGATGGACCCCGCCGGGGTGGTGAAGCTGCCGGGCGTCGGCACCGCGATGTGCTCGTATGCCGCCGAAGAGCCCGTGAGGTACGGCGTCGGCTGGAGGACCGTGAAGGTGTCGGTGGTGCGCGTGGGCGTGACGGCGTAGGAGAACGCGCCGTTCGCGTCGGTCGCACCGTGGCCGAGGACGCCGGAGAGGACGCCCGTGGACGGGTCGCCGGCGCTCGACGCGGTGCTGACGGTGACGCCGGTCCAGGGCTGCCAGTAGCCCTCGGCGTACCGCTCGACGCTGCCCTTCTCGGTGTAGGCCACGTTCGGGTTGGTCCGGGTGCGGCTCTCCTCGGCGCTCAGCCGGTACCGGGTGGTGATCACCCTGGGCGGAGTGAAGTCCCAGACCAGGGGACGGGCGGTCGTGGTGGCGTCGGGGACGGCGACGGCGCGGACGTTCTCGATGCCCAGGGGCAGCGTCAGCGGCGCCTGGAAGGTGCCGCCGTCGGCGACCGTGGCCGTCGTCTTGTAGCTGCGCAGACCGCCCACGGCGTCGTAGTCGAGCTCCACCTTCGTCCCCGCGGCGGCCGCACCGGACTGCCCGGTCGCCGGGTCGAGCGTGGTGGCGGTGCCGCTGAGCACGGTGGACTGGTGGTCGTAGTCGAGCGTGGTGCGGTCGAACGCCAGGTTCGACACGCCGGTGTGCAGCCGGTAGTTCAGGTCGCTGACCGTCCGGTGGTCGGCGCCGGCCCAGTGCTGGACGGTGCCGTTGAACAGACGGTAGTCGACGTCGACCGGGTAGTCGCCGTAAGCGGTTCCGGCGGGCAGCGAGACGGTCTGCTCGGTCTTCCACCCGCCACCCGACTGCGTCAGGGCGTCGGTGGTCGCGAGCACCGGAGCGTCGGCTGCCGCCGAGGCGCGGACGCTGACCTGCACCCACAGGGCGTCAGAGGTGGTGAGCGAGACGTTCAGCTTGCCGTTGTCGTCGGTGGTGACACCGGTGACCGTCGCGTCCGCGGCCTGGGCGGCCGGTGCGGCGGCGAGCGCCGGGACGGCCAGTCCGGCGGCGAGAAGGAATGTGGCGGCCGCTCTCACGGAGGCAGGCCGAACTGCGCGCGAATGGCGCATGAAGGAACCCCCCACAGGTCTTCATAACGTGCTCACAGAAAGCACGAGAAGCGGCACCTTATCCGAGCGCACCGACACCGGCCGCATCGGGGGTATCGAAGGCACCATGGGGGAGACCGCGCCGGTCAGGCCGCGTCCGGGCCCCTCGCGGAGCCGGCCCTCGCGTGCGCGGGCGTCTTGGCGGCGGCCTCCGCGGCGGCGGCCTCTGCGACGCCGGATGCCGCGGCCGGGTGGTGCCGGGTGCGCCGCAGCGGCCAGGCCCAGTGGGTGTCGGGCGCCACCGCGCCGTCCGGGTCGGGGCCCGGGATGACGGCGACGGCGAGCGCCAGCAGCAGGCAGCCCACGACGCAGTCGGACCAGTAGTGGTTGGCGGTGCCGACCACGACCGCCATGGTGATCAGCGGGTGCAGCAGCCACAGCCAGCGCCACCGGGAGCGGCCCGCGGCGATCAGCCCGACGGCGATGGCCAGCGCCCAGCCGACGTGCAGCGAGGGCATCGCGGCGAACTGGTTGGCCATCGAGTCGCCGTCCGGTTTGCCGTACACGGCCGGGCCGTACACCGCCGCGGTGTCGACCATGCCGGCGCCCGGCAGGAAGCGCGGCGGGGCCAGCGGGAAGAAGATGTGGCCGACCAGCGCCAGCATCGTCTGGATGACGATGGCCCGGCGGATCCACAGGTAGTGCGCGCGGTGCCGGACGAACATGTATCCGAGGAAGATCACCATCGCCGGGAAGTGCACGGTGGCGTAGAGGTAGTTGGCGATGTGGATCACCGTCTCGCTGTGCAGCATCAGGCGTTGCAGCGAGCGTTCGCTGGGCACGTGCAGGCCGCGCTCGAACGACCAGACCCGGTCGGCGTGCCGGAAGGCGGCGCCGGTCTGGCCGTTGGCGACCCTGCGGCCGTACTTGTAGATCGCGTTGACCGCGATCAGCAGGGCGAGTTCGGGCAGCAGCCGGGGGAGGCGGGTCGGGAGCGGGAGACGTCTGAGTGCGGGGACGTGGTGGTGGGTGAGTACCGGCGACGTCGCGTTCCCGAACACCATGCCTCTGACCTTTCCCGGCGGATTCCTGCCCGTTCACCGCCTGCCCAGCCGTTTCGACGGCACGCCGCCCCCCGGTGGCCGTCCTCGCCACGCGTCCGCGACGCCTCCTCCGGATACCGGCGCCTTCGGGTACCGGCGTCGCGGTGTCCCCCCCGTACGCCGGGCGCCGGGCGGGTGGGCGGCGGAGCGCGACACGGCCGCCTTTCGCAACTCAGCGAAACACTCGGCGCAAGAATCACACAGTGTGTTGCAGCTTGACGCCAAAGAGAACGAAATCATCTCGCAGACACCTTGTGACCGGAGACCGCCGGGCCCTACTGTCACCTCACCCTGACGGCGAACCGACCGGGGATCAGGGCACGGGACGACTCGACAGAAACGAGCTTTCGATGTCACGGAGCATCACAGGTGCTGCGGCAGGCCGGCCGCGGCGAAGAGCCGCGGTGGCGGTCGCGACGCTGACCGCGGTGGCCGCCGGACTCGGCGTACTGGGCGGCGGCACGGCGGCGGCCCTCCCGCGCGCCGGGAGCGCGGGCACGACCGGGCACGGCGCGGCGCCCGCGGTCACCCGCGCGGGCCTGGACCCCGCACTCGTCGCCGGCCGCGGCGCGGACGTCCCCTTCGTCGAGCAGGAGGCCGAGCACGCCGTCACCGACGGCACGGTGATCGGCCCGGGCCGCGACGCCTACACCCTGCCGGCCGAGGCGTCGGGGCGCTCCGCGGTCACCCTGAAGCCGGGGCAGTACGTGGAGTTCACGCTGCCGGCCGCGGCCAACGCCATCAACGTCCGCTACAGCATCCCGGACGCCCCGGCCGGCGGCGGCCTCACCTCGCCGCTGGACGTCACGGTCGACGGCAAGAACCACCGCACCATGACGCTGACCTCGCAGTACGCCTGGCTGTACAACCTCTATCCGTTCTCCAACGACCCGACGGCCGACCTCACCCACCCCGACTGGTGGGTCACCGAGTGCGGCTGCGTGCCGAACGCCACCACGCCCACCCCGGTCTTCGCCAAGCCGTTCCGGCCCAACCACTTCTACGACGAGCAGCGGCTGCTCCTCGGCCGCAGCTACCGGGCCGGCGACACCGTGCGGCTGACCGTGCCGGCCGGCGCCGCGACGACCACCGTCGACCTGCTCGACTCGCAACTCGTCGCGCCGCCCAAGGTCGACCTGGTGGCGGCGAACGTGCTGGCCTTCGGCGCCGACCCGACCGGCCGCCGCGACTCCGCCGACGCCGTCGACCGCGCCATCGCCTTCGCCCGGCGCGCGCACCTGAAGGTCTACGTGCCGCCGGGGACCTACCAGGTCAGCCGGCACATCGTCGTCGACCACGTCACCATCGAGGGCGCCGGCAGCTGGTACACCGTCTTCAAGGGCCACCAGGTGGACCTGGCCGCACCGGCCGCGGACGGGAGTGTGCACACCGGGGTCGGCTTCTACGGCAAGGACGCCTCGGCGGGCGGCAGTTCGGACGTCCACCTGTCCGGCTTCGCCATCGAGGGCGACGTGCGCGAGCGCGTCGACACCGACCAGGTCAACGGCATCGGCGGCGCGCTGAGCGACTCCACCATCGACGGCCTGTACCTCCAGCACACCAAGGTCGGCATGTGGTTCGACGGCCCGATGTCGAACCTGCGGATCACCGGCAACGTGATCGTCGACCAGATCGCCGACGGCATCAACTTCCACACCGGCGTGACCGATTCACTGGTCTCGAACAACTTCCTGCGCAACACCGGCGACGACGCGCTGGCGATGTGGTCGGAGAAGACCGAGGACGCCCGCGACACCTTCGACCACAACACGGTGCAGACACCGGTGCTCGCCAACGGCATCGCGCTCTACGGCGGCACCGACAACACCGTCTCCGGCAACCTGATCGCCGACCCGATCCGCGAGGGCAGCGCCCTCCAGGTCGGCTCCCGGTTCGGCTCGGAGGCGTTCACCGGCCACGTGTGGATCACCGACAACACCACGGTCCGCGCCGGGACGTACGAGCTGAACTGGAACATCGGGCTCGGCGCGATCTGGTTCTACGCGCTGGAGAAGAACATCGACGCGGACATCCAGGTGACCGGCGACGACTTCCTCGACAGCACGTACAACGCGATCATGCTGGTCTCCGACTTCCCGGTGAAGGACCTGTACTCGATCACCGGCGTCCACTTCAAGGACATCCGGGTGGACGGCACCGGCACCTCGGTGCTCAGCGCCCGCAGCAAGGGCGGCGCGACCTTCGAGAACGTGGACGCGCGCAACGTCGGGGCGGTGGGCATCAACAACTGCGGGTCGTTCAACTTCCCGGCCACCGGCTCGGAGTTCACCGTGACCGACCTCGGCGGCAACGACGGCGGCGGCACCACGGGACCGTGGCTCGCGCCGTGGGAGCTGCCCAACACCATCACCTGCGCCGACCGTCCCGCGGTGGTCGCGCCGCCGGCGCCGACCGGCTGGTGAGCGAAACCGGCTGACCCGTCCGGCCGGTGCGCCGGGCCGGACGGGTCAGCCCGGTGGGAGCCGCTCCGGGCGCGACCGCCCGGGGTGAGCGGCCGCGGGTCCCGTCCTCCCCGCCCTCCGCCAACGGGGGCCGCCCGGGTCGCCGCACCCGGACGGGGGCAGTGGCGGGCGGGGCCCGCGGCGGCGCGGCCCCGCCCGCCGCCGCGCGCCCGGCGTCCTGCCGGCTACCCCAGCGGGTCCGGCGCCGCGGCCGCGGCCGCAGTCGGCCGCGCGGCGAGCAGGCCGCGCAGGGGGGCCGTGTCGGGGGTGTCGGCGCACGCCGCGTCGAGAGCGGCGTCCAGCGCCTGGTCCCCGACGGACGCCGGCAGGGCGAAGCGGACCGGTGCGCCGGCCCAGGAGAGCCGCCAGCGGGCCATCCCGGCGTGGGCGAGGGAGAGCTGGGCGAGCGCGGCCAGGCCCGCGCGCACCCCGGGCCGCACCGCGTCGCGCGCCGAGCCGTCGGCCGCCGCGCCCGCGGGGGCCAGCCGCGGCGCCACCTGCGTCCACAGCAGGCCGGCGTCGATCGCGTCGAGGGTCTCGTCGAGGGTGGGGAGGTTGCCGTCCGGGCCGCGTCGCACCGCGAACACCGCCTGGCGCAGCGGCTCGGCCGCCTTCGTCGCCTCCGACCAGCTCGCGCGCTGCACGAGGTCGTCCCACGGCAGCCGGCGCATCGCCTTGGCCTCCTCGGTGAGGGAGGCCGCCTCGACCCCGGCCAGCACCGCGCTCTCGTCCCGCAGCAGTGTCAGCGCGGCGGGCGCGGACGCGTCGTCCCCGGCGCCGTCGTCGGGCAGCGCCTCGAGCAGCCGCACCCGCTCGTCCATCGGCGGGTGCGAGTCGTACGGCGACGGCGGCTCCTGCGGCGACTCGGCCTGGAGGGCGGCGAGTTCCTCGGCGCGGCCCGGCTCGGCCAGCAGGTGGCGGAAACCGCCGTAGAACTCGCCGGGCGGCGGCAGCAGTCCCGCGTTCCAGCCGATCGAGGCATAGTGCTCGACGTAGAACCCGAACGCGGCTGCCAGCAGCGGCACTTGGCGCAGCGCGTTGGCGGTGGCGTCGCGGCCGACGGACAGCGCCGCGCGGTGGTCGGCGGCCAGCTCCTGGCGGCGCGCGACGGACTGCGAGGCGCGCAGGTACAGCCGCCCGTAGCGGATGTAGAGGTTGCCGACCAGGACGAAGGCGCGGCCGCTGTCCGCGGCGCCGGCCCGGAACTGGTCGATGGTGTGCCCGATCGCCACGCGGCCGCGCAGGGTGATCGCTGACAGCCGGGTGTCGTGGTGGCCGTAGTGCCCGAACTCGTGCGCCAGCACGCCGCGCAGCCGCGGCACGGTCAGCCCTTCGAGCAGCGGGACGCCCAGGTAGAGGCTGCGCCGCCCGGGAATCAGGCCGAGCAGCCGGGTGCGCTCCGACACCGCGGCGTTGACGTCCCCGACGAGCACCACCTGGTCCGGCGCGCGGGTGCCGGCGACCCGCGCGGCCTCCCGGACCTCCGCCCACAGCTCCGGCTGCGCGTCCGGGGTGAGTTCGTACCCCTGCGGGCCCTCCTTGGGCCCGCGGCGGCCGAGGATGAACATTCCGTCAATGATCGGCAGCGTCACCATCAGCGATCCGCCGAGGATGTAGAGCATGCCGAGCCGGAACTCGCCGTGGAACATCTCGTAGACGACGAAGGCGTCGATGCCGACGATCAGCGCCAGCAGCAGCAGGCCCATCACGTAGAAGCCGGCGAGCAGCAGAAAGGCGCGCAGGGCGCGCGCGGTGGCAGCCATCGGAAGGTCCCCCCACAGGACTCGCGTCGATCCGCCGGCTGCCCGTCCGCAGCACGTGGGTTCGAATCGGGAGCGGAATCATACGGCCCGCCGCGCACCGCGGGCCAGCGCCTCGCGGTGCCGCGGCGGCTACCCTCGGCGGCATGAGCGATCAGCACGAGCAGCACGGCCGGAGCGACGACCAAGGGCACCGGCACTTCGAGACCCTCGCGATCCACGCGGGACAGCCGGCCGACGCGCAGACCGGCGCCGTGGTCACGCCGATCTACCAGGTCTCGACGTACAAGCAGGACGGCGTCGGAGGGCTGCGCGGCGGCTACGAGTACAGCCGGTCGGCGAACCCGACCCGCACCGCGCTGGAGCAGAACCTGGCCGCGCTGGAAGGCGGCACCCGCGGGCTGGCGTTCGCCTCGGGGCTCGCCGCGGAGGACTGCCTGCTGCGCGCGGTGCTCGCGCCGGGCGACCACGTGGTGATCCCCGACGACGCGTACGGCGGCACCTTCCGGCTGTTCGCGAAGGTCGTCGAGCGCTGGGGTGTGCGCTGGTCGGTGGCCGACACCTCGAACGTCCAGGCGGTACGGGACGCTTTGCGGCCGGAGACCAGGCTGATCTGGGTGGAGACCCCGTCGAACCCGCTGCTCGGCGTCACCGACATCGCGGCGCTGGCCGGGGTGGCCCGGCAGGCCGGCGTGCACCTGGCCGTCGACAACACCTTCGCCAGCCCCTACCTCCAGCAGCCGTTGGCGCTCGGCGCCGACATCGTGGTGCACTCCACCACCAAGTACATGGGCGGCCACTCCGACGTGGTGGGCGGCGCGCTGGTCACCTCCGACGCCGAGCTGGGCGAGCAACTGGCCTACCACCAGAACGCGATGGGCGCGGTGGCCGGGCCGTTCGACGCGTGGCTGGTGATGCGCGGCATCAAGACGCTCGCGGTGCGCATGGACCGGCACAGCGAGAACGCGGGCCGCGTCGCGGCGATGCTGGAGGCCCACCCGCGGGTCGCGCGGGTCTACTATCCGGGACTCGACTCGCACCCCGGGCACGAGGTCGCCGCCAAGCAGATGAAGGCGTTCGGCGGCATGGTGTCCTTCCGGGTCGAGGGCGGTGAGCAGGCGGCGGTCGACGTCTGCGACCGGGCCCGGCTGTTCACCCTCGGCGAGTCGCTCGGCGGGGTGGAGTCCCTGATCGAGCACCCGGGCCGGATGACGCACGCCTCGGTGGCCGGCTCGGCGCTGGAGGTGCCGGCCGACCTGGTCCGGCTGTCGGTCGGCATCGAGGCGGTGGACGACCTGCTGGCGGACCTCAAGCAGGCGCTGGGCTGAGCCGCCCGGCCGGCTCGCCGCCGCGGCGGCGCCCGGTGGTCACGGCGACCACCAGGTGCCGTCCGACGGCACCGAGGACGGGTCGTTCGGCCAGGTGAGCGCGGCCAGGACCAGGCCGGTGACGGCCGCGGCGACGAACAGCGCCCACAGCACGGTGTGTTCGACCCGGCGGCGGCACACGATCCGGCGGCCGCGCAGCGCCGCGCGGGCCGCCATGTCCACCGGCACCACGGGATGCGGGGTGTCGAGCAGGCGGCGCACCTCGTCGTCCCGGCGGTTCGGCAGCGCGTTCACCGGCTCGCCCCCCGGGCCGGGCGGCGAGCGCCGCCGCCGTCGCGCTCGGCGCGGTCGGGCGGCTCGGGCCGTTCGCCGCGGTCCGTGCGGCGCGGCGGCCGCGACGTGCCCGCCGCGGCGGCGCTCGGCGGCCGGCGGCTGCGCAGGGTCGCGGCGGCCCGCGCGGAGATCGCGTTGACCCGCTCCAGGGGCAGCCCGAGCTGGGCCGCGGTCTGCTCCTCCGCGATGCCCTCGAAGAACCGCATGGTGACGATCAGCCGCTCCCGCGCGGAGAGCCGGTCGAGCTGGCCGCCGCGCGGCCGGTGCCACCACGGCCGGTAGCTGAAGCGCCGCACCAGCTCGCTCCTGGCCTGCTCGTACGGGTCCTCGGCGCGCATCCGGAACCAGTCCGCGTAGACATGGGCGAGGACCGTGGTGAGCAGGGCTTCGGCGGCCTGCGGATCGCCGGTGAGCAGGGTGGCGGCATGCAGCAGCCGTCCTCCCGCTCCCGCGGTGAACGCCGCGAACTCGGCGTCCCGTCGGAGCTCGGCCTCCGCCCGGCGTCTGCCCACGTGGCCATGGGACGGCAACCCGGTGTTCGCGGTCAAGCCCCCTGCGCGTCTGCCCAGGCGGGCGGGGGTGCTCAGCGCTGCGCGGGGCCGGAAGCGGAGGCCGCCGCCGGTTGTCCGGGCAGCCCGCGGGCCGCGTCGCCCGCGGTGTCGGCCGTGGCGGCGCCCGCCGGTTCGCCCGCCGTCTCGGCGCCCGCGGCCGGTTCCGCGGCGGGTCCGCCGCCCGGCTCGTCGCGCTGGCCGAGCCCGGCGTGCCACTCCGCGAGCGCCGCGTTGAACCTGACCAGCAGATCGGTGAAGACCTCGCGCTCCTCGCCGCTCCACTCGTCGGTGACCTGGGCCATCAGCCGGCGGCGCGAGTCGCGCACCTCGTCCAGCCGGCCGCGGCCGCGGGGTGACAGCGCGAGGACGACCGCACGTCCGTCCTCGGGGTGGGAGGTCCGCTTGACCAGACCGGTGTCGACCAGCGGTGCGACCTGGCGCGTCACCGTCGAGGAGTCGATGCCCATCGCCTCGGCGAGCGCCTTGACGCCCATCGGGCCCTCGTGGTCGAGCCGGTTGAGCAGGAGGTAGGCGGCGCGGTCCATGGAGTTGCGCGCCTTGCCGACACCGCCGAGGCGGGTCTGCTCCGCACGGCGGGCGAAGAGGGCGACCTGGTGCTGGAGGCGCTCAAGAAGATCGGTCGAGGTCTCCGGAGGGTTGGACATGACCTTGAAACTCGCGTTCTGTCGGTCCTGCGGAAGGGACGGTAGGGCAGGAAGTTGGGAGAAGAGTACGCGGACGCGATGGTGTCGGTGTCCTTCCCGCGCAAACCGTTAGGGGCGAAACTGCGAGACTGGTGCCATGGACACCTCGCCGTCCCACACGGTCACCCTCGATGACGTGCGCGGGGCGCACAAAATGCTCTCCGGGGTCGCCCGGGTCACCGGTATGGAAGGCTCCCGGCATCTGTCGTCGCTGGTGGGAGCACCTGTGCACCTCAAGTGCGAGAACCTCCAGCGGACCGGTTCGTTCAAGATCCGCGGCGCGTACGTCCGCATCGCGGGGCTGCGGCCGGAGGAGCGCGCCGCCGGCGTGGTCGCGGCGAGCGCCGGCAACCACGCGCAGGGCGTGGCGCTCGCCGCCTCGCTGCTCGGGGTGCGCTCGACGGTCTTCATGCCGGTCGGCGCGCCGCTGCCGAAGGTCGCCGCGACCCGCGAGTACGGCGCCGAGGTACGGCTGCACGGCGCGGTCGTGGACGAGACGCTGCGGGCCGCCACCGAGTACGCCGAGCAGACCGGCGCGGTCTTCATCCACCCCTTCGACCACCCCGACGTGATCGCCGGTCAGGGCACCGTCGGGCTGGAGATCCTGGAGCAGTGCCCCGAGGTGCGCACCATCGTGGTGGGCATCGGCGGCGGCGGGCTGGCGGCCGGGCTGGCGATCGCGGTGAAGTCGCTGCGGCCCGAGGTGCGGATCGTGGGCGTGCAGGCGGCCGGCGCGGCCGCGTACCCGCCCTCGCTGGCCGCCGGCCGGCCGGTGGCGCTGGACTCGGTGGCGACGATGGCCGACGGCATCATGGTCGGCCGGCCGGGCGACGTGCCGTTCGCGGTGATCAGGGACCTGGTGGACGAGGTGGTCACGGTCACCGAGAACCAGCTGTCCAAGGCGCTGCTGCTCTGCCTGGAGCGGGCCAAGCTGGTGGTGGAGCCGGCCGGCGCGAGCCCGGTCGCGGCGCTGCTGGCCGCGCCGCGGGCGTACGAGGGCCCGGTGGTCGCGGTGCTGTCCGGCGGGAACGTCGATCCGCTGCTGATGCAGCGCATCCTGCGGCACGGCATGTCGGCGGTGGGCCGCTACCTGTCGCTGACGCTGCGGCTGACCGACCGGCCGGGGGCGCTGGCGACGCTGCTGGGGGTGCTGTCAGTGGTGGACGCTAACGTCCTCGACATCAGCCATGTGCGGACCGATCCGCGCCTCGGGCTCGCCGAGGCGGAGGTCGAACTGCATCTGGAGACGAAGGGGCCCGAGCACTGCGACGCGGTCGGTTCCGCGCTGGAGGGCGCCGGGTACACGGTGATCGCCTGACGCGGCAACCCACCGGGGTTGACGCGATATATCGCGTCTGGCATTCTCGCGTCGTATCGCGTGGGGGGCTGCGGTATCGCTCTCCCGCCTCGCGCACGACGCGGCACCGCACCATCCCGGCCGGTTCGCGCAGGACCGCCGGCACAGGAGCTACGAGCAACGGAACGGGAGCGAGAACATGCCGGGCGCCATCTACGCCGAGGGGCTCGTGAAGACCTTCGGCGATGTCAGGGCACTGGGGGGAGTGGACCTCGACGTGCCCGAGGGCACCGTCCTCGGGCTGCTCGGTCCCAACGGCGCGGGGAAGACCACCGCCGTCCGCGTCCTGACCACCCTCATCCGACCGGACAGCGGCAAGGCCGTCGTCGCGGGCATCGACGTCCTGCGACACCCCAACGAGGTCCGCCGGCACATCGGCCTGTCGGGCCAGTTCGCCGCCGTCGACGAGTACCTGACCGGCCGGGAGAACCTCCGGATGGTCGGCCAGCTCTACCAGCTCAGCGCCAAGCAGGCCAAGGCCAGGGCCGACGAGCTGCTGGAGCGGTTCAACCTCGCCGACGCCGCCGACCGCACCGCCAAGACCTACTCGGGCGGCATGCGGCGGCGGCTCGACCTGGCCGCCGCGCTGGTGGTCAGCCCGCCGGTGATGTTCATGGACGAGCCGACCACCGGTCTGGACCCGCGCAACCGGCAGGCCCTGTGGGAGGTCATCCAGGAACTGGTCGCGGGCGGCACCACGCTGCTGCTCACCACCCAGTACCTGGAGGAGGCCGACCACCTGGCGCACGACATCTGCGTCATCGACCACGGCCTGGTCATCGCCCGCGGCACCTCCGACCAGCTCAAGGCGCAGACCGGCGGCGAGCGCGTCGAGGTGGTCGTGCACGAGCGCGACCGGATCGACGAGGCCGCCCGGCTGCTGGCCCGCCACAGCGAGGGCGACGCCAAGCTCGACCAGCACACCCGCAAGATCACCGTCCCGGTCAGCGGCGGCGCCAAGCTGCTCGCCGAGGTCATCAGGGACCTGGACGCCGAGGGCATCGAGATCGACGACATCGGCCTGCGCCGCCCCACCCTGGACGACGTGTTCATCTCGCTGACCGGTCACGCCGCCGAGGCGGCCGAGAGCGTCGACGAGGACCGGACGGCCGGCACGGCCGAGAAGGAGGCCGCGAAGTGAGCGCCGTCACCGACACCCCCTCGGTCACCCTCGCGCCGGTGGCGCGCGGCGGGCTCGTGCAGTCCGCACGCGACTCGCTGGTGGTCGCCAAGCGCAATTTGCTGCGGATGATGCGCATCCCCGAGGTCGTCATCTTCGGCCTGGTCCAGCCGATCATGTTCGTGGTGCTGTTCAGCTACGTCTTCGGCGGCTCGGTTGCCGTCGGCGGCTCGCTGAGCGCCTCGGACTACCGGAACTTCCTGATGGCGGGGATCTTCGCGCAGACGGTCACCTTCGCGACCGCCGGCGCCGGCGCCGGCATCGCGGACGACATGCACAAGGGCCTGATCGACCGCTTCCGGTCGCTGCCGATGTCCCGCGGCGCGGTGCTGACCGGGCGGACGCTCGCGGACTCCGTGCAGACCGCGCTGACCCTCGTGGTGCTGGCGGTGGTCGGCGTGCTCGTCGGCTGGCGCATCCACAACGGCGTGCCGAAGATGCTCGGCGCCTTCGGCCTGCTGCTCCTGCTGGGCTACTCGTTCTCCTGGATCGGCGCGCTGATCGGCCTGTCGGTCCGCACCCCGGAGGCGGCCACGTCCGGCGGCCTGATCTGGCTCTTCCCGGTGACGTTCATCTCGAACGCCTTCGTGGACTCCTCCAACATGCCGGGCTGGCTGCAGCCGATCGCGGACTGGAACCCGTTCAGCGCGACCGTGCAGGCGTGCCGCGTGCTCTTCGGCAACCCGGGTGTCTCCGACTCCGGGGCCTGGCCGATGCAGCACCCGGTGTGGGCCTCGCTGATCTGGTCCGTGGTGATCATCGCGGCCTTCCGCACCTGGGCGGTCCACAAGTACCGCTCGGCCACCGCCTGACACGCGGGCCCCGGCCGCCGTGAGAACGGCGGCCGGGGCCCGGTCGTGCGGTGGTGCTCAGCTCAGCCTGTGCTCAGCCCTGGTTCAGCCCTGGTACGGCTTGACGTCGAGGACCGTCACCGACGCCTGCTTGCCGTTCGGCAGCTCGTACGTGGCCTTCTCGCCCTTCTTCTTCCCGTCCACGCCGCGGCCGAGCGGCGACTGCGGGGAGTACGTGTCGAGGTCGCTGCTCACGCCCTCGCGGGAGCCGAGCAGGAAGGTCATGGTGTCGTCCGGGTCGCCGTCGAAGGCGATGGTGACGACCATGCCCGGCGCGACCACGCCGGTGTCCGCGGGGGCCTCGCCGACCTTGGCGGTCTCCAGGATCTGGTTGAGCTGCCTGATGCGCAGCTCCAGCTTGCCCTGGTCCTCGCGCGCCGCGTGGTACCCGGCGTTCTCCTTGAGATCGCCTTCCTGGCGGGCTTCCTCGATCTTGGCGACGATCTCGGCGCGCGCGGGACCAGACAGATGCTCCAGCTCGGCCTTGAGCTGGTCGTACGCCGCCTGGGTGAGCCAGGTGACGTTGTCGCTGGTCTGGGTCACTGGTGCTCCTCGTCGGTACTGTCGAGCCGTAGGCCGGTCCCGCGGGCTGTCCGCGGGACGGTGGCGCCGCCGTGTGAAGGCACGGCCGGCGGTGGGTCGCCGACGGCCGTTGTGGGAACGGACCCGGTGAACAATTGCATTGCCACCGGCCGCCGGGACGAAACCACGAGCCTAACAATTACCGGGGGTCGAAGGGAGCGGGTAAGCCGTCAAGATCAGCCGCGTGGCGCGCTGCCGCAGCTCACCAGCTCGCCGGTGGTGCCGCGCGCGGTGGTGCGGACCGTCACCACGGTGTCGACCTGCTCGGCGTGCTGCGCCAGCCGCACATCCTTGCGGCCCACCTCGCCGTGGTCGGCGTCCTCGGAGCGCACCGTGCACACCGCGACGGCGCCGGCGTCCTTGTGGACCTCCAGATGGATCTCCACCGCCTGGTCGGAGACCACCTTGAAGGCCACCACCTGGGCGCTGACGCCGCTGTCGGCGACGGTGTGCCAGCCGTACCAGCCGATGCCGACGGCGGCCAGCGCGCCCAGCACCCCGGCGGCGACCTTGAGCTTGCGGTCGGCGCGGGCGTCGGCGTTCTGGCCGAAGCGCCGGTCGCCGGGTCCGTAGCGGCCCTTCGGCGGGGCGGCCGGCGATTCCGGCGGGCCTGACTGCACGGCCGTCATGATCATTCCTCCGGGTCAGGGGAGCGCGGAATTATTCGTCCCCTCACTCGGTCACTATAAGATGCGCCCTCCGGGCCGACGGAGGGGGCCCGAAAACGGGAGACTTGAGGATTTCGCCTTGACTGAGCAGCTGCGACTGATGGCCGTCCACGCCCACCCCGACGACGAGTCGAGCAAGGGCGCGGCCACCATGGCCAAGTACGTGTCCGAGGGGGTGGACGTACTGGTGGCGACGTGCACCGGGGGCGAGCGGGGCTCGGTGCTGAACCCCAGGCTCCAGGGCGACCCCTACATCGAGGAGCACATCCACGAGGTACGGGCGAAGGAGATGGACGA
This sequence comes from Actinacidiphila polyblastidii, assembly GCF_036353415.1. Lineage (NCBI taxonomy): Bacteria > Bacillati > Actinomycetota > Actinomycetes > Kitasatosporales > Streptomycetaceae > Actinacidiphila > Actinacidiphila polyblastidii. Next base: position 190,324 of record NZ_JAZEWV010000011.1, on the reverse strand, counting down.
GGCGCGCCAGATCCTGGGGGTGCGCCAGGCGTGGCTGGGGTTCGTCGACTCCGGGCTGCCCGAGGGAGACCCGCTGCCGCCGCTGCCCGAGGGCTGCTTCGGCCTCCAGGACGTCGACGTGGCGGCGGGCGCGCTGGTGCGGCTCATCCGCGAGTTCCGGCCGCACGTGATCACCACGTACGACGAGAACGGCGGATACCCGCACCCCGACCACATCATGACCCACAAGATCTCCATGGTGGCGTTCGACGCCGCGGGCGACCCGGAGCGCTACCCGGACGCCGGCGAGCCCTGGACGCCGCTGAAGCTCTACTACAACCAGGGCTTCAACAAGCAGCGCACCCTCGCCCTGCACGAGGCGCTGCTCGCCCGCGGCCTGGAGTCCCCGTACGGGGAGTGGCTCAAGCGCTGGGACGAGTTCGCCCGCCCCGAACGCACCATCTCCACCCACGTGCCGTGCGCGGACTTCTTCGAGATCCGCGACAAGGCGCTGCTCGCCCACGCCACCCAGATCGACCCCGACGGCGGCTGGTTCCGGGTGCCGATGGACGTGCAGCGCGAGGTCTGGCCCACCGAGGACTACGAGCTGGCGAAGTCCCGCGTGGACGTCTCGCTGCCCGAGGACGACCTCTTTGCGGGCGTCCGCGGCGCCTAGGGGACAATGGGGGGCGTGACCCAGACCCACGCCCTCCACCAGCTCGTCCCGCTCGCCGCTCAGGAGCTGGACGACAACAAGGTGACGCCGGGGCTCCTCGGATTCGTGATCTTCGCCGTCATCGCCCTCGCCCTGTGGGCGCTGATGAAGAACATGGGCAAGCAGATGAAGAAGATCGACTTCGAGGAGCCGCCGGGTCCTGCCGCCAAGCCGCGGGCGGGACTCGCCGCGCACCGGGCCGCGGTCGCCGCCGCGGCGCAGGCTCCGGCGGACCCCGTGGCCGAACCGTCGGACAGGCCCGCCGCCGAGTAGGGCCTCCGGGTCCGCCCGACCGCCCGACCGCCCCATCGCCTGACCGCTCGACCGCCGCCTGGCCGCCCCGGCCCGGGTTCGTTCTCGGGGGGCGGGGGAGGTCGGTTGTGGGGTCGGGGGCCGGGGGACAGGCCCGGCACTGCTGGGTTCGGCCTCCTGTCCTGTGATGCCGGGGAGCCCGACGCGGAGGATTGCCGGGAGCGGTGTGACACCGGGTTCGGCGCGGGCCCCAGGGGGCGGCGGGGCGTGAGAAAGTGGGCGGGTGAACCGACTCGGTGACGCGACCTCGCCCTATCTGCTGCAGCACGCCGACAACCCGGTTGACTGGTGGCCCTGGGGGGAGGACGCCTTCGCCGAGGCGCGCAAGCGCGGTGTGCCGGTGCTGCTGAGCGTGGGGTACAGCAGCTGCCACTGGTGCCATGTGATGGCCCACGAGTCCTTCGAGGACGAGGCGCTGGCGGCGTATCTCAACGAGCACTTCGTGTCGGTGAAGGTGGACCGCGAGGAGCGGCCCGACGTCGACGCCGTGTACATGGAGGCCGTGCAGGCGGCCACCGGGCAGGGCGGCTGGCCGATGACGGTGTTCCTCACCGCGGACGGCGAGCCGTTCTACTTCGGGACGTACTTCCCGCCGACCGCGCGCAGCGGCATGCCCGGGTTCCGCGACGTCCTCGAAGGCGTCGTCGCGGCCTGGCGGGACCGCCGTGAGGAGGTCGCCGAGGTCGCCTCGCGGATCGTGCGGGACCTGGCCGAGCGGGCCGGCGCGTACACCGCCTCCGCCGCCGCCGGCGAGCAGGAGCTGGCCGCCGCGCTGACCGGGCTGACCCGGGAGTACGACGCGCGGCGCGGCGGGTTCGGCGGCGCGCCGAAGTTCCCGCCGGGCATGGCGCTGGAGTTCCTGCTGCGCCACCACGCCCGCACCGGCGCCGAGGGCGCACTGCAGATGGCCCGCGACACCTGTGAGGCGATGGCCCGCGGCGGCATCTACGACCAGCTCGCGGGCGGCTTCGCCCGCTACAGCACCGACCGCGCGTGGGTCGTCCCGCACTTCGAGAAGATGCTGTACGACAACGCGCTGCTGCTACGGGTCTACGCCCACCTGTGGCGGGCCACCGGCTCGGACCTCGCGCGCCGCGTCGCGCTGGAGACCGCCGACTTCATGATCGGCGAACTCGGCACCCCCGAGGGCGGTTTCGCCTCCGCGCTGGACGCCGACAGCGACGACGGCACCGGACGGCACGTCGAAGGCGCCTACTACGTCTGGACGCCCGAGCAGCTGCGCACCGAACTCGGAGCGGCCGACGGCGAGTTCGCGGCCGGGTACTTCGGCGTGACCGCGGCCGGCACCTTCGAGGAGGGCGCCTCGGTCCTGCAACTCCCGCAGGGCAACGGCATGGTGGACGCCGACCGGGTCGCCTCCGTACGCGACCGGCTGCTGGCCGCCCGCGCCCGCCGCCCGCGCCCCGGCCGGGACGACAAGGTGGTCGCGGCCTGGAACGGCCTGGCCATCGCCGCGCTCGCGGAGACCGGTGCGTACTTCGACCGCCCCGACCTCGTCCAGGCCGCGGTCGACGCCGCGGACCTGCTGGTGCGGGTGCACCTGGACCAGCGCGGCCGGCTGCTGCGCACCTCGCGCGACGGCGTCGCCGGCAGCCACGACGGGGTGCTGGAGGACTACGGCGACGTCGCCGAGGGCTTCCTCGCGCTCGCCTCGGTCACCGGCGAGGGGGTCTGGCTGGACTTCGCCGGGCTGCTGCTCGACTCCGTGCTCGGGCACTTCACCGCGGACGACGGCACGCTCTACGACACCGCGGACGACGCGGAGGCGCTCATCCGGCGCCCGCAGGACCCGACGGACAACGCGACGCCCTCCGGCTGGACCGCCGCGGCCGGCGCCCTGCTGTCGTACGCCGCGCACACCGGCTCCGAGGAGCACCGCGCGGCGGCGGAACAGGCGCTCGGCGTGGTCGGGGCGCTGGCGCCGCGCGCGCCGCGGTTCATCGGGTGGGGCCTGGCGGTGGCCGAGGCGGCGCTCGACGGGCCGCGCGAGGTCGCCGTGGTCGGCGGGATCGGCGATCCGCTCACCGCGGAGCTGCACCGTGTCGCGCTCCTGGGCGCGGCGCCCGGTGCGGTGGTCGCCCTCGGTGAGGAGGGGTCGACGGAGTTCCCGCTGCTGCGGGGCCGTGTCACGCGGGTCGGGCGCGCCGCCGCCTATGTCTGCCGACGGTTCGTGTGCGACGCGCCCACCTCCGACCCGCGCACCCTGCGCTCCCAACTCCGCGCCCAGCCCTGACGTTTCCGGTTGCCCGGATCGCGGTGGGCGTTGCGCCCATCAGGGGCGCGGGGAACGGCGCGAGCAACCGGCCGCCGGCCGGTGGTCCGTCGGCGACGGCGACCGCCCCCGCCCGGTCGCCGCCCTGTGCCCGCCCGGTCCGCGCCGCGCCCCCGTCGCCGCCCCGCCCGCGGCTCCGCGCCCGGCTGGGGGAAAATGGCCGGTCATGGACCTGGTTCTGCGCGGCGCACGGGTGATCGACGGGACGGGCGGCCGCTCGTACACGGCGGACGTCGGCGTGTCCGGCGGCCGGATCGCGGAGATCCGCGACCGCAGCGGGGGCACGGGCGGCGGCCGTCCCACCGGGCGGCGCACCCTCGACGCCGACGGTCTCGCCCTCGCGCCCGGCTTCATCGACATGCACGCGCACAGCGACCTCGCGCTGCTGCGCGACCCCGGCCACGAGGCGAAGGCCGCCCAGGGCGTGACGCTGGAGGTGCTCGGCCAGGACGGCCTGTCCTACGCCCCCGCCGACGACACCGTGCTGGCCGCGCTGCGCACCCAGCTGGCCGGCTGGAACGGCGACGGCCGCGACGTCGACTTCGACTGGCGGACCGTCGGCGGCTACCTCGACCGGCTCGACCGCGGCATCGCCGTGAACGCCGCCTACCTCGTCCCGCAGGGCACCGTACGCGCCCTGGTGATGGGCTTCGACGACCGCCCGCCGACCGCCGCCGAGCTGGACCGGATGCGCGAACTCGTCGCCCGGGGGCTCCAGGAGGGCGCCGTCGGCATGTCCTCCGGGCTCACCTACACCCCGGGGATGTACGCCTCGGACGCCGAACTCACCGAGCTGTGCCGGGTGGTGGCGCACTACGACGGCTACTACTGCCCCCATCACCGCAGTTACGGCGCCGGGGCGCTCACCGCGTACCAGGAGATGCTCGCGGTCGCCGAACTCTCCGGCTGCGCCCTGCACCTGGCGCACGCCACGATGAACTTCGGCGTCAACAAGGGCCGCGCCCCCGAACTCCTCGCGCTGCTCGACCGGGCGCTCGACGCGGGCGCCGACGTGACCCTGGACAGCTATCCGTACACCCCGGGCTGCACCACGCTGGCGGCGCTGCTGCCCAGTTGGGCGGCGGCCGGCGGTCCCGAGGCGACGCTCGCGCGGCTGCGCGACGACGCGACCGCGGAACGGGTCCGGCACGCTCTGGAGGTGGAGGGCTCCGACGGCAGCCACGGCGTGCCGATGGACTGGGACACCATCGAGGTCTCCGGCGTCGGCGAGGGCGCGGACGCCGCTCTGGCCGCGCACGTCGGCACCCGGCTGGACGGCTGGGCCACCGCCCGCGCGCTGCTGCTGGCCGACCGGCTCGCCACCACGATCCTGCAGCACGTCGGCGACGAGCCGAACGTCGTCACGATCATGCGGCACCGCGCCCACACCGCCGGCTCCGACGGCATCCTGCACGGCGTCAAGCCGCACCCGCGGGCGTACGGGACCTTCCCCGAGTACCTCGGCCGCTACAGCAGGGAGCTGGGCGTGCTGCCGCTGGAGGAGTGCGTGGCCCACCTCACCGGGCGGCCCGCGGCCCGGCTGCGGCTGCCCGACCGCGGCCTGGTCCGCGAGGGGTACCGCGCCGACCTCGTCCTGTTCGACCCGGCCACCGTCGCCGCCGGGGCGACCTACGAGCGGCCGCGCACGCTGCCCACGGGCATCCCGTACGTCCTGGTCGACGGCCGGTTCGTCATGGACGGGGGGCGCCGGACCGGGGAGCTGCCGGGCCGCTCGGTCCGCCGGACCCCGGCCCGTACGGGGAGCTGAGCGGGCCCCGTCCCACGTGGCGGAAAACACCGAGCGGTCCGCGTGACCTGCCCGTAGTGTGACCGGCATGCAGGTCATCCAGTCAACGAAGCTCGCGAACGTCTGCTACGAGATCCGGGGCCCGGTCCTGGAGGAGGCGATGCGGCTGGAGGCGGCGGGACACCGGATCCTGAAGCTCAACACCGGGAACCCGGCGCCCTTCGGCTTCGAATGCCCGCCGGAGATCCTCGAGGACATGCTGCGCTCCCTGAAGGACGCGCACGGCTACGGGGACGCCAAGGGCCTGCTCTCGGCGCGGCGCGCGGTGGTCCAGCACTACCAGACCAAGAACGTGCCGCTGGAGGTCGAGGACGTCTACCTCGGCAACGGCGTCTCCGAGCTGATCCAGATGTCGATGCAGGCGCTGCTCGACGACGGCGACGAGGTGCTGGTCCCGGCGCCGGACTACCCGCTGTGGACGGCGTCGGTCTCGCTGGCCGGCGGCACCGCGGTGCACTACCGCTGCGACGAGCAGTCCGAGTGGATGCCGGACCTCGCCGACATCGAGCGCAAGGTCACCGACCGCACCAAGGCGATCGTGATCATCAACCCGAACAACCCGACCGGCGCGGTCTACGACGACGCGATGCTGCGGGGCCTCGCCGACATCGCGCGCAGGCACCGGCTGGTCGTCTGCTCCGACGAGATCTACGACAAGATCCTCTACGACGACGCCACCCACACGCCGACCGCGGCGATCGCCCCCGACCTGCTGACGCTCACCTTCAACGGCCTGTCCAAGGCGTACCGGGTGGCCGGCTACCGCAGCGGCTGGATGGCGGTGTGCGGCCCCAAGTCGCACGCCGGCAGCTACATCGAGGGCCTGACCATCCTGGCGAACATGCGGCTGTGCGCGAACATGCCCGCGCAGCACGCGATCGCCACCGCGCTGGGCGGCCATCAGTCGATCAACTCGCTGGTGCTGCCGGGCGGCCGGCTGCGCGCCCAGCGCGACGCCACCTACCAGGCGCTGACCGCGATCCCCGGCGTCACCTGCGTGAAGCCCAAGGGGGCGCTGTACGCCTTCCCGCGGCTCGACCCGCAGGTCTACAAGATCAAGGACGACCGGCAGATGGTCCTCGACCTGCTCAGGTCCGAGAAGATCATGATCGTGCACGGCACCGGCTTCAACTGGCCCGAGCCCGACCACTTCCGCATCGTCACGCTGCCCCGCGCCGAGGACCTGACCGCGGCGGTCGGCCGCATCGGGCGCTTCCTCGACGGCTACAGCCAGCCCTGACGCCCGCGCGGGCGAGGCCTTCCGGCGACGCGGCGTTCCGGCGGGGCGCGCCGTCGGGCGCGCCCCGCCGCCGGCGTCAGCCCAGGCGCTCGACCAGGGCGCGGTACTCGTCCCAGAGCTCGGGCGGGGTGTGGTCGCCGAAGGTCTCCAGGTGGGACGGGATGAGCGCGGCCTCCTCGCGCCAGACCTCCCGGTCGACGGTGAGCAGCAGCTCCAGGTCCGCGGCCGACAGGTCCAGGCCCGCGGTGTCGAGGGCGCCGGGCGCCGGCAGGATGCCGATCGGCGACTCGACGCCCTGCGCCGTGCCGTTGAGGCGGTCGACGATCCACTTCAGGACGCGGCTGTTCTCGCCGAAGCCGGGCCACACGAAGTGTCCCGCGGCGTCCTTGCGGAACCAGTTGACGTAGTAGATCTTCGGCAGCTTCGCCGGGTCGTGCCGCTTGCCGAGGCCGACCCAGTGGCCGAAGTAGTCGCCCATGTTGTAGCCGCAGAACGGCAGCATCGCGAACGGGTCGCGGCGCAGCTCGCCGACCCTGCCCTCGGCCGCCGCGGTCTTCTCGCTGGCGACGTTGGCGCCGAGGAAGACGCCGTGCTGCCAGTCGAAGGACTCGGTGACCAGCGGCACCGCCGAGGCGCGGCGGCCGCCGAAGAGGATCGCGGAGATCGGCACGCCGCGGGGGTCCTCCCACTCGGGCGCGATGGTCGGGCACTGGGCGGCGGGCACGGTGAACCGCGCGTTGGGGTGCGCGGCCGGCGTGTCGCTGTCCGGCGTCCAGTCGTCGCCCTTCCAGTCGGTCAGGTGGGCCGGCGGCTCCTCCGTCATGCCCTCCCACCACACGTCGCCCTCGTCGGTGAGCGCGACGTTGGTGAAGACGGCGTTGCCCCACAGCGTCTTCATCGCGTTGGCGTTGGTGTGCTCGCCGGTGCCGGGGGCGACGCCGAAGAACCCGGCCTCCGGGTTGATCGCGTAGAGCCTGCCGTCCTCGCCGAACCGCATCCACGCGATGTCGTCGCCGATGGTCTCCACCGTCCAGCCGGAGACGGTCGGCTCCAGCATCGCGAGGTTGGTCTTGCCGCAGGCCGAGGGGAAGGCGGCGGCGACGTACCTGGCCTCTCCGCGCGGCGGCGTCAGCTTGAGCACCAGCATGTGCTCGGCGAGCCAGCCCTCGTCACGGGCCATCACCGAGGCGATGCGCAGCGCGTAGCACTTCTTGCCGAGCAGCGCGTTGCCGCCGTAGCCGGAGCCGTAGGACCAGATCTCGCGGTCCTCGGGGAAGTGCGAGATGTACTTGGTGCTGTTGCACGGCCAGGGCACGTCGCTCTCGCCCTCGGCCAGCGGCGCGCCGACGGAGTGCACGGCCTTGACGAAGGCGCCGTCGGAGCCCAGCTCGTCCAGCACCTCCTGGCCCATCCGCGTCATGGTGCGCATGGAGACGGCGACGTACGCGGAGTCGGTGATCTCCACGCCCATCGCGGACAGCGGCGAGCCGAGCGGGCCCATGCAGAACGGGACCACGTACATGGTCCGGCCGCGCATCGAGCCGCGGAAGAGCCCCCCGGCGCCTTCGCCCGCGCCCTGGAAGATCTCCCGCATCTCGGCGGGGGCCTTCCAGTGGTTGGTCGGGCCCGCGTCCTGCTCGCGCTCGGAGCAGATGAAGGTGCGGTCCTCGACGCGCGCCACGTCCGTGGGGTCGGAGGCGGCGTGGTAGGAGTCCGGCCGCAGGGTGGGGTCGAGCCGGGTGAAGGTGCCCTGGTCGACCAGTTGTCCGGCCAGCCGGTGGTACTCCTCCTCCGAGCCGTCGCACCACACGATCTCGTCGGGCTGGGTGAGTCCGGCGATCTCGCCGACCCAGCTGATCAGGTCCTGGTGATTGGTGGGAGCCGCATTGCCGCGCGCCACGATCGCTCCGTCCCGCCGGGTCCGCACAGACCGGCGTCGCAAGTTGAGGGTTGTGTCTCGGCCCCTTGGGGGCTGCGGCCCGGACGCGTTCGTGGAGTGCTCATCCGGTACCGACCGCACTCATATGAGTGTGGGGGGCTTCAAATGATTCTGTCCAGGGCGCCGAAGGTGACCATCACCACTCGGGCGGCGGCGTATCTACTTACGGGTAACTTACGGTCGCGTAGGTAGGATTGACGCTATGACCGACGTGGACGAGACTGACGAGGTGACCCCCGCCGAGAACCTCGCCGACGTGCCACAACTCGTAAAACCCAAGCTCAGAGGGTGGCTGCACGCCGGAATGTTCCCGGCGGCGCTCATCTCGGGCGTGGTGCTCACCGCCTTCGCGCAGAGCACCCGGGGGCGCATCGCGTGCGCCGTCTTCACCGTGACCGCGTGCGCGCTGTTCGGTGTGAGCGCCCTGTACCACCGCGGAAACTGGGGCCCGCGCGGCGCCGGAATTTTGCGCCGACTTGACCATGCCAACATCTTCCTGATCATCGCGGGCACCTACACGCCGCTGACGATCCTGCTGCTGCCCGGCGCCACCTCCGAGCTGCTGCTGTGGCTGGTGTGGGCGGGCGCGCTGGCCGGCATCGCCTTCCGGGTCTTCTGGGTGGGCGCCCCCCGCTGGCTCTACACCCCCTGCTACATCGCCCTCGGCTGGGTCGCGGTCTTCTTCCTGCCGGACTTCCTGCGCACCGGCGGCGTCGCCGTGATGGTCTGCGTGGTCGTCGGCGGTGTCCTCTACAGCCTGGGCGCGGTCATCTACGGCTTCAAACGGCCCAATCCGTCACCGCGCTGGTTCGGCTTCCACGAGGTCTTCCACTCCTTCACGCTGGCCGCGTTCATCGTGCACTACATCGGCATCTCGCTGGTCGCCTACACCCACGCCTGACGCGGCGACACGCCGCGACACGCCGCGCGCGGGGGGCGGCGTGTCGCGGCGTGCCGGCTACGGCGTGCCGGGTCCGGTCAGAAGAACGTCCGGACGTACGAGGTGACCGCGCCGCCCTCCTCGACCACCGGGATCAGCTGCCACCGGTCGAAGGTCGTGCACGGGTGGGACAGCGCCAGCGCCACCCAGTCGCCCACCTCCAGCGGCTCGTCGGCCGGCAGCGACAGCCAGGCGTGCTGGTCGGAGAGCTTGGCCACCGCGGTGCCCTCGGCCGGCGTGCGGACCGAGCCGTCCCGCGCCGAGCGCACCGCCACCGGGGTCGGCAGCCCCAGGTCGTACGGCGCGTCGCGCTTGCCCGCGTTCAGGAACGCCTGGCCGGGCGCGGGCCGCGAGACCACCTGCGCCCACAGCCGGAAGGCCGGTTGCAGCGCGCCCTCCTCCGGCACCCGGTTGAACGGCGTGAGCCTGCGGTAGTGGTCGTCGTCGTGCGTGACGTACGCCCCCGAGCGCAGCAGTTTCAGCACCGGCGCGGACAGCTCGGGGACGTCCGCGAAGACCTCGGCGACCGCGTCGAACCACGCCGAGCCGCCCGCGCTCACCACGATCCGGTCCGCGTCCGCGAAGTGCCCGGCCTTGTCCAGGCCCTCGGCCAGCGCCACCAGGCGGCGCAGATAGGCCCGTACGGAGTCCGGCTGCGCGGCCGGCACCTCGCCCTCGTAGCCCGCGACGCCGACCAGGCGCAGCGTGCCGGTCCGCCCCACGGCCTCGGCGACCGCCTCGCACGCCGCCTCGCCGCGCGCGCCGGTGCGCGCGCCCTCGGCGGTGCCCAGCTCCACCACCACGTCCAGCCGCCGCCGGGTGCCGGCCGCCCGCAGGGCCGTGTCCATCAGCTCGACGCCGCGCACCGAGTCGACGTACACGACCAGCTCGAAGGACGGGTCCGCGTCCAGCAGGCCGCCCAGCCAGTGCAGCGCCGCCGCGTCGACCACCTCGTTGGCCAGGAACACCCGCGGCACGCCGAACGCCCGGCAGACCCGCACCTGGTGGGGGACCGCGACCGTGATGCCCCAGGCGCCCCGGGCCAGCTGGTCGGCGAAGAGCTGCGGCGCCATCGAGGTCTTGCCGTGCGGCGCGAAGGCGAGGCCGTGCGCGGCGGTGTAGTGCTCCAGCAGGTCGAGGTTGTGCGCGAGCGACGGCGCGGAGAGTGCCAGGACCGGGGTGGTGAAGCCGCCCTCGAACAGGTTCCGCCGCTGGGCGGCCAGTTCGTCGACGGTCAGGCCCTCGGCGTCCGGGGGCAGCCCCTTGAACCGGTGGTCCACCCGCTCCCGGCCCAGCTCGGCCACCCGCGCGCCGATGGCCGAGGCGCCACCGGTGGCGCCGCCGTCGGCCCCGCCCGTGGCCCTGCCGGACGCCCCGCTCCTCGCCCCGCCCGTCCCGCCGTCCATGCCGCCTCCGCCTGCTCGTTCGTGCCGTCGTTCGCATGCCGTCGCATGCCGTCGCATGGCGTTGCGCACAGTGCAACGGTCATTGCGTATGCTGCTTCAAGCTGTTTAACATCCGGTCCGGCACCAGGTCAACGGCGGCCCGGCCGCCGGAGAACCCGACGAAAGGCATGTGCAGCGAGATGCCCGAGGAGCGCGAGCGGCCCGACGAGCCCGAGCAGCCCGACGAGCGCGTGCGGCCCGAGGCGGCGGGCGGGGCGGCTCCCGCCCGCGCGGCGGGCCCGCGCGGGACGGTCGACGTGGTGGCGCTCGGCGAGTCCATGGTCACCTTCGTGCCCTCGCAGCCCGGTCCGCTCGCCGACGTGCCGGCGTTCCGGCGCTCCATCGGCGGCGCCGAGTCCAACGTGGCCTGCACCCTCGCCCGCGCCGGGCACACCGCCCGCTGGATCAGCCGGGTGGGCGACGACGGCTTCGGCGACCACCTGCTGGCCGAGATCGCCGCGTCCGGCGTCGACGTCAGCGCCGTCCAGCGCGACCCGCGCCGTCCCACCGGGGTGTACTTCCGCACCGCGGGCGAACGCGTCACCACACCGCTCGCCGCCGCGCCCGGCGGCATCCCGGCGCCGCGGCCCGAAGTGGCGTACTACCGCAAGGGCTCGGCGGCGTCCGCGCTGTCGCCCGCGCTGGTGCGGCGCCGCGAGGCGTGGTCGGGCCGGGTGCTGCACCTGACCGGCATCACCGGCGCGCTCTCCGCGACCTGCCGGGCGCTGATGCGCCGGCTCACCCACCCCGAGCCGGGCCGCCCGCTGGTCTCCTTCGACGTCAACCACCGGCCCGCGCTGTGGCAGGGCGCCGATCCGTGGCTGCTCGCCGACCTGGCCCGCGGCTGCGACCTGGTCTTCGTCGGCGAGGACGAGGCGCAGGCGGCGTGGGGTCTGCGCGACGCCGACGCGGTGCGCGCCGCACTGCCGGAGCCGGCGGCGCTGGTGGTCAAGCGCGGCGCGGCCGGCGCGGTCGCCTTCACCGCCGAGGGCCGCACCGAGATGCCGGCGCCCGCCGTGGACGTGGTCGCGCACGTCGGCGCCGGGGACGCCTTCGCCGCCGGGTACCTGTCCGCGACGCTGCGCGGCCTGCCGACGGTCCTGCGGCTGCGCCACGGCCACCTGATGGCGGCCGCCGCCCTCACCGTGCCCGGCGACCTGGCGGCGCCCCCGGCCCGCGCCCGCCTGGACGAACTGGCCGGGCTGGACGACCGGGCGTGGCGGTCGCTGCGGCTGGCGCCGGGCTGGACCGGCGGCGACGGGGTGCGGGGGGCGGACGGGTGAGCCAGACACTGGACCGGGCGCTGCGCATCCTGCCGCTGCTGGCCGAGGGCCCGGCCGGGCTCGAACAGGTCGCCACCCGGCTCGACGTGCACAAGTCCACCGCGCTGCGGCTGCTGCGCACCCTGCACGACCACGGCCTGGTCTACCGCCAGCGCGACCAGCGCTACCGGCTCGGCGCGGCCCTCTTCGCGCTCGCCCAGCAGGCCGTGGAGGCGCTCGACATCCGCGAGATCGCCCACCCGCACCTGGCCGCGCTGAACGAGCGCACCGGCCACACCGTCCATCTGGCGGTGTACGAGCAGGGCGAGGTGGTCTACATCGACAAGGTGGACAGCCGCTACCCGGTCCGGATGTACTCGCGGGTCGGCCGCCCGGTGGCGATCACCGTCGCCGCGGTCGCCAAGCTGCTCCTCGCCGACCTGCCGGAGGCCGAACGGCGCGCGGTCGCCGAGCGGTTGGACTACCCCCGCTACACCGCCCGCTCCACCACGGACGCCGCCGCGTTCCTCGCCGAGCTGGCCCGGGTGCGCGAGCAGGGCTGGGCCGCCGACCTGGGCGGCCACGAGGAGTCCATCAACTGCGTCGGCGCGCCGCTGCGCGGCCCCGACGGCCGAGTCCGCGCCGCGATGTCCGTCTCGGCCCCGAACGTCGTCGTCACCGCCGGCGAACTGCTGCGGCTGCGCCCGCTGATCCTCCGTACCGCGGAGGCGATCAGCGCGGAGCTGTCCGGCGCCACCCCTGTCCGTACCGCATCCGAGGACGCACCACGATGAGCGAGCTGCCCGAGTACAACCCCGGCCGACTGCCGCACCTGCCGAAGACCGCGATCACCCCGGACACGCACACCGTGCCGCCGGCGCGGTTCTCGCACGGTGTCCGCAAGGGCAACATCCTCCAGGTCGCCGGGCAGGTCGGCTTCCTGCCCGCCCGCGAGGGCGAGCCGCCGACGCCCGCCGGGCCGACGCTGCGCGAGCAGACGGCGCAGACGCTCGCCAACGTTCGGGCGGTGCTGGAGGCGGGCGGCGCGACGTGGGAGGACGCGCTGATGATCCGCGTCTACCTCACCGACACCGCGCACTTCGCGGAGTTCAACGAGCTGTGGAACGACTACTTCGCCGGCCTGCAGCAGCCCCCCGCGGCCCGCACCACGGTCTACGTGGGCCTGCCGGCCGGGCTGCTGGTCGAGATCGACGCGCTGGCCGTGCTGGGCTGACGCGCCGCCGGTGCGCCGCGGCGCACCGCGCGTGGTCCGGGCCCCGGGGGACGGTCGACGTCCCCCGGGGCCCGGCGTTTCGGCGGTGCCGGCCCCTTCAGCGGGGGCGGCGGGTCACGACATGGCGTGGACGTGCGGGCCCACGCCGTTGGACCAGGTGTTGCCGGCCGACGCGTCCCAGTTCGTCGACCAGGTCATCGCGCCGCCGATCCCCGGCCAGGTGGTGGCGGGGTGGAAGCTGCCGCAGCCGGTGCCCTTGGCCAGGCAGTCCAGCGCGTTGTTCACCACGCTCGGGCTGACGTAGCCGGAGCTGGCCGCGCTGGTGGACGCCGGGGTGCCGATGCCGACCTGGGACGGCGACAGGCCGGCCTGGATGGCGGTGCAGGCCAGCGTGGTGATGAAGTCGACGCTGCCCTGGCTGTAGACGCCGCCGTCGCAGCCGTTCATCGAACCGCTGTTGTAGTACTGCGTGTTGACGATGGTCAGGATGTCCTTGACCTTCAGTGCGGTGGCCAGGTAGTCGCTGCCCGCGGAGAGCATGTCGATGGTCTGCGGGGCCATCGTGATGATCAGGCCGGAGCCGGCCTTGGCGCTCAGCGCGCGCAGCGCCTGCGGCATGTAGGTGCTGTCGATGCCGTTCTCGAGGTCGATGTCGACGCCGTTGAAGCCGTAGGTCTGCATCAGCGAGTAGACGCTGTTGGCGAAGTTGGTGGCCGAGGCGGAGTCACGGATCGAGATGGTGCCGTTCTGGCCGCCGACGGAGATGATCACCTTCTTGCCGGCCGCCTTCTTGGCCGCGATGTCCGCCTTGAACTGCGCCACGCTGTAGCCCAGCGACGGGTCGAGGGTGAAGGAGACCGCGCCCGGTGTGGTCGTCGCGTCGGCGAAGGCCACCGCGATGATGTCGTACTGGCTCTGCACCTGCGCGATGGTCTGCACGGTCGCGCCGTTGTTGAAGTTCTGCCAGTAGCCGGTCACCACGTGCTTGGGCAGCCCGGTGGCGGGCGGCGAGGTGGGGGGCGTGGTCGGCGGAGTGGTCGGCGGCGTCGTGGGGGGCGTGGTCGGCGGGGTGGTGGGGGGCGTCGTGGGGGGCGTGGTCGGCGGCGTGGTGGTGGTGCCGCCGGGGCCGGAGAGCGTCACGTCGTCGGCGTAGTAGGCGGGCTGCGCGTACCAGCCGTGCGTGTAGACGGTCACCGAGTGGGTGCTCGCGCCGGTGGTGAAGCTGACGCTGAGCTGGCTGTAGGAGGAGGCGCTCGGCGTCCAGGTGGACGGGTCGGTGCCACCGGTGCCGGTGGCGCCGAGGTAGACGTACGACCCCTGCACGTACGCGCTCAGCGTGTACTGGGAGTTGGGCTGGACGCTGATCGTCTGCGTGCACTGGCCGGTGTCGCTGCTGGACGGGGTGGCCTTGAGCGCGCCGGCGCCGGAGTGCACCGGGCTGGAGACGGCGGCGCCGGAGCCGGCCGAACACGTCCAGTTGGAAAGTCCGCTCTCGAAGCCGGGGTTGGCGACCAGGTTGGTGGTCGCGGCCCCTGCCGCACCGGAGTTGACCAGGGCGATGCCGCCGCCGATGACGGCGGCGGCGCTCAGCCCGGCGACGGCCCGCCGCAGGGCGGTTGATCTGCTCCTGGCATGGCCCGATTGATTCGCGTGCGATGCACGTTCCACGACTGCCTCCTGGGGGCAAGGAGTTGGGGGGTGGCGTGAGTGCTGGGTGGCATGAACACGGGGAAGGTCCTCTCAGGGAGAAAGTTGGTCCAGACCAATCGGGTTGTCAAGACCTCTGGTGGACACCGGTCGTTCACCGAGTCCGATGCGCGACTTTCCGCACCCAGGTCGCTACACATCGATAAGCTGACGCACGCGAATCGCCAGGTCGGCCGGGCTCACCAGCCCGTCGGGCACGGCTGCGCCGGGCGGAGATGGGGAGGTTCTCGCATGCCGAGCGTCATCACGGTCACCGCCGACGACCTCGCGCTGCCGCTGGAGGACCAGGTGATGAGGACCTCCGCGACGCTGGACGCTTTCGGCCACATCGTGGCCCTCGCCCCCGACGACCCCGCCGATCCGGCGCGGCGCCGGCTGCACACCGTGCGCTCCGCACTGGAGGCCGACCGGATCGCGATCGTCCCGCTCGCCCTGCCGCCGCTGGCCCGCACCCTGCTCGGCGAGCAGCTGCGTCAGCTGTCCGGCACCGACCTCGGCCCCGGCGTGCTCGCCGGCGCCGCCCGGCTGCTCGCCCACTACCTGCACTCCGGCGCGCTGCTCGGCTCGGTCGCCAAACTCGACCGCATCCCGGTCGGCGTCGGCGCGCACGTCAAGTCCCTCGTCCCCGGGCGGCACTTCGCGGCGATCGCGCACCCCGAGCCGTACCTCGGACCGGCCGACCCGGCCTCCGTGCCGCCCGGCCCCGCGTACCAGACCCAGCTGGCGATGGCCGGCACCGGCCTCGACGCGTCCTGGATCACCGGCCCGCTCGCCACCGCCTGGCGCACCCAGCACGTCCGCGAGGTGCCGCTTCAGCCGGACGCCGCCGCCTGGTGGGGGACCGCGCGGCTGGTCGAGTTCACCGCGTACATCGCGGACGTCGGCATGCTCTACCAGCTCGTCACCTCCGTGCGGCGTGACACCTGCACCTGGTGCGGGCTCGAAGTCATCGGCGACCAGTGCCTGTTCTGCGCCACCCGGCTGACCCGGGGCACCGCGGCCAAACACGCCGCCGCGCCGTCGGGCCGGGCGGTGGAGACCCCGCGCCGTCCCCAACTCGAACCCCACAAGCGATAGGTCCGCCCGCACATGAACTCACGTCAGCGCCGTGGTGCCGTCCTCCTGGTGGTCTCCGTGCTGTGCGCGGTGGCCGCCTTCGCGGGGGTGCTCGCCGTCGTCAGCGACGCGCGGTCGCAGGTCGGGCCGAAGGTCACCGCGTACGAACTCGGCGCCGACGTACCGGCGTACACGGCGCTGACCCCCGCCCAGGTGCACCGCATATCGGTGCCCAAGCGCTGGCTGCCCGACACCGCGATACGCGACACCGGCGAGTTCCAGGGGAAGATCGCCGCGGTGCCGCTGAAGAAGGGCTCGCTGCTGCAGTCCGACATGGTGGCCGACCGGCCCGAACTCAGGTCCGGGCAGATGGAGATCGCCATCATGATCGACGCGGAGACCGGCGTCGCCGGCAAGATCACCCCCGGCTCCCGGGTCAACATCTTCGCCACCTTCGCCGGCAAGAAGGACAGCGACCCCGACATCTCGAAGATCATCGTCGCCGGCGCGCAGGTCATCGACGTCGGCGAGATCAAGGCGTTCGACAAGGACCAGGACGCGCAGCGGCTGTCCACCCAGGGCGTCCCCATCACCTTCGCGCTCGGCGCCGAGGACGCCCAACGGGTCGCGTTCGCCGAGTCGTTCGCCCGCCACGTCCGGCTCGCGCTGGTCGCCCCCGGCGACACCGCGGCCCCGCCGCCCGGCGACCGCAGCTACACGCTGGCCGGCGACGCCGGCACAGGAGCCGCCCGATGAACGCGCGGCGCACAC
The DNA here is from genome assembly GCF_036353415.1 of Actinacidiphila polyblastidii. Taxonomy (NCBI): domain Bacteria; kingdom Bacillati; phylum Actinomycetota; class Actinomycetes; order Kitasatosporales; family Streptomycetaceae; genus Actinacidiphila; species Actinacidiphila polyblastidii. The sequence goes on along the minus strand of NZ_JAZEWV010000011.1, from coordinate 173,624 downwards.
CCGGGCAGCGGCCCGCGGCGGGAAGAGGGTGGCGGCCGTGACCGTACGGATCATCGCCGGCACCGGCGACCCGGACACCGCACGCGCGCTGGTCGGACTGCTCGCGCAGCTCCCCGGCGTCGAGCCCGGCGGCACCCTCGCCGACTCCGCCGCGCTGCTGGACGCCCTCGCGCGGGCCGCCGAGACCGGCCTCGACGAGCTGCCCGAAGTCGTCGTCGTGCACGACGGCATCGGCCCGCTGCCCGCGCTCGACCTGGTCAGGGACATCTCGCTGCGCTTCCCCGCCACCGGAGTCGTGCTGCTCAGTGCTGACGGCAGCCCCGCGATGCTCGCCGCCGCGATGAACTCCGGCGCCCGCGGCGTCATCGGACTGCCGCTGGCCTACGAGGAGTTGGGCGCCCGCGTGGAGGCCGCGGCCGCCTGGGCGGTCGGGGTGCGCCGGCACCTCGGCCCGGGACGGCCCGGCACGGCGGCGCTGCCCGCCGTCGCCGGCGGCACCCTGGTCGCCGTCGCCGGCGCCAAGGGCGGCGTCGGCACCACCGTCACCGCCATCCAACTCGCCCTCGCCGCCCACGCGTCCGGCCACTCCACCGCACTGGTCGACCTCGACCTCCAGGGCGGCGACATCGCCTCCTACCTCGACGTGCAGTTCCGCCGCTCGATCGCCGACCTCGCGGACATCGCCGACGTCTCCTCGCGGGTCCTGCACGACGCGATGTACGTCCATGAGGCCGGCCCCGCCCTGCTGCTCGCCCCCGCCGAGGGCGAACGCGGCGAGGACGTCACCGACCGCGCCGCCCGGCTCGTGCTCGCCGCCCTCCGGCAGCGCTACGAGGTCGTCGTGGTCGACTGCGGCACCCAGGTCACCAGCGCGAACGCGGTCGCCGTGGAGACCGCGGACACCGCCGTGCTGGTCACCACCCCGGACGTGATCGCGGTCCGCGCGGCCAAGCGGATGGTCCGCATGTGGGACCGGCTGCAGATCCGCAAGCCGCAGGACACCACCGCGGTGGTCAACCGGCACAGCCGCGGCAGCGAGATCCAGCCCTCGCTCATCGGCCGGATCACCGGCACCAGGATCGCCGCGTCCGTCGTCCCCTCCGCCTACCGCGAGCTCCAGGCGGTCGTCGACGCCGGCCGCCTCCACGACCTCGACGCCCGCTCGACCGTGCGCGCCGGCCTCTGGTCGCTCGCCGCGGAGCTCGGCATCGTCCAGGGCGCCGCGCTGCCCGCGCCGCGCGGCAGGAAACCGCGCCGCGCCGACCGCGACCGCGGCCAGGTCACCCTGGAGGCACTCGGCATGACGCCGATCATCCTCATCACGCTGATCCTGGTCTGGCAGGCGGTGCTCGCCGGCTACACCTTCACCCTCGCCGGCAACGCCGCCGACCAGGCGGCCCGCGCCGCCGCCGTCTCCGCCGACGCCCAGGGCGCCGCCGACGCCGCGGCCAGAAGCGATCTGCCCGGCGCGTGGGCCGGCGACGCCAAGGTCCAGGCCGGCCGCACCGACGGCCAGGTCGACGCCACCGTCACCCTCAAGGTCCCCGTCCTCTTCCCGGGCGCCATCGACTTCCCCTTCCACATCCACGGCCACGCCCGCACCGTCGACGAAAACCCCACCCCATGACGCCGCCACCGGTAGCAGAGCCGCGGCCGACCGCGCAGGGGCAGCCCCCTGAGGGGGCGCGGGGAACCGCGCGGCCAGCCACGACGGGGGCGCGGCCGACAGCGAACCGGAAGGGGCGGCGCCCCACCCGCAACCGCGAGGACCTCGGCCTGGCGTCCCTCGAATACCTCGGCATGCTGCCGTTCCTCCTGCTGATCGCCCTCGCCGGAATCCAACTCGGCATCGTCGCCTACTGCGCCGAGCAGGCCGGCACGGCCGCGCGCACCGCCGCCCGTACCGCGGCGGAGCCGGACCCGCACCCGGACGCCGGGGCGGCCGGCCATGACGCGGTCAGCGGCTGGGTGAACCCGGCGATCGGGTTCCCGCCCGCCGACGACGCGAGGGCCGTCAAGGCGACGGCCACCGTCCGGGTCCCCTCCGTGCTCCCGGGAATCACGATCTTCGGCCCGGTCACCCGCTCCGCCACCATGCCGAAGGAGGACGCGTCGCCGTGAGTCTCCGCGCCCGCATCGCCACCGAGGAGACGGCCCCGCAGACCCAGGAGGGTCACCTGGTCGCCGTCTACCGGGCCAAGCTGCTCCAGGAGATCGACCTCGCGGAGATGTCCGCGCTGGCCGCGGCCGAGCGCCGGGCCCGCCTCGAACGCGTCCTCGGCCACATCATCAGCCGCGAGGGCCCGGTGCTGTCCACCACGGAGCGCGCCGCGCTGATCCGCCGGGTGGTCGACGAGGCGCTCGGCCTCGGCATCCTCGAACCGCTGCTCGAGGACCCCTCGATCACCGAGATCATGGTCAACGGCCCGGACCGGATCTACGTCGAGCGCGGCGGCCGGGTCGAGGCGGTGGCGGCCCGCTTCTCCTCGGCGGAGCAGCTCCTGCAGACCATCGAGCGGATCGTCTCGACCGTCAACCGCCGCGTGGACGAGTCCAATCCGATGGTCGACGCCCGGCTGCCCTCGGGCGAGCGGGTCAACGTCATCATCCCGCCGCTGTCCCTGACCGGACCGACGCTCACCATCCGCCGCTTCCCGCGCGCGTACACGCTCCAGGAGCTGATCGGCCTGGGCGCGCTGGACGAGCACATGCTGATGCTGCTCGCCTCGTTCGTCCGCGCCCGCTGCAACATCATCGTCAGCGGCGGCACCGGCTCCGGCAAGACCACCCTGCTCAACGCGCTCTCCGGGCTGATCCCCGACGGCCAGCGGATCATCACCGTCGAGGACGCGGCGGAGCTCCAGCTCCAGCAGGAGCATGTGATCCGGCTGGAGTCCCGCCCGCCGAACGTCGAGGGCGAGGGCCGGATCACCATCCGCGACCTGGTCCGCAACAGCCTGCGGATGCGCCCCGACCGGATCATCGTCGGCGAGGTCCGCGGCGGCGAGACGCTCGACATGCTCCAGGCGATGTCCACCGGCCACGACGGCTCGCTGGCCACCGTGCACGCCAACTCCGCGGAGGACGCGGTGCTCCGGCTGCAGACGCTCGCGTCGATGAGCGAGGTCAAGATCCCCTTCGAGGCGCTGCGCGACCAGATCAACTCGGCCGTCGACGTGATCGTCCAGCTGCACCGGCACGTCGACGGCACCCGCAGGATCGACGAGATCGCCACGCTGTCCTCGCGCGGCCGGGACGTCTTCCGGCTCACCTCCGCCACCCGTTTCCGCGCCGAACCGCTCGGCGTGGACCGGATCGTGCGCGGCTGGTACGAGCACCACCCGCTGCCGCGCGAGCTCGGCGAACGCCTCTACCTGGCCGGTGAGCACGTCCCGGCGGCCTTCGGCGTCGGCGCCTCCGAACTCGAACTCGACAGCCGGGAGGCGAGATGAGCGCCGCCGCCGCCCAAGCCCCGCTGGCGGCCACCGACTTCGCCGCGGGCCCGTACCCGCTGCTGGTGCTGGTGGTGAGCACCGGCGCGCTGGTGCTCGGCGTGTGGGGCCTGCACGCCTGGCGGGGCGGTCGCGCCGACCGGGCCGCGCTTGTCGAACGCCTCGCCGGCGGCGCCGGCTCCGGCGACCCGCGCGGCCAGGTGCCGTTCGCCGCCCTCGACCGCAGGGTGCGCCGCTACCGGTGGGGGCGCCGGCTCGCCGGCCGGCTGGCCGCGACCGGCACCAGCCTGACGCCTGGGCAGTTCACCGCGGCGGTGGCCGGCCTGGTCGCCGCCGCCTGGCTGGCCGCGGCGCTGGTCCTCGCGCCGTTCTTCGGGCCGATCGCCGGGCTGATCGCCGCCTGGGCCGGCTACTCCTTCCTGGAGTGGCGGCGCCGGGTGCGCACCGAGCGGTTCATCGCGCAACTACCCGACCTCGCGCGGGTGCTGGCCAACGCCACGCAGGCCGGCCTGGCCTTGCGCACCGCGGTGTCGATGGCCGCCGACGAGCTGGAGGCCCCGGCGGGCGAGGAGTTGAAGCAGGTCGCGGACGCGATGGCGCTCGGCAGCTCGGTCGAGGACGCCCTCGCCGAACTCCAGCAGCGGCTGCCCAGCCGGGAGTTGATCGTGCTGGTGTCCACCCTGGTGCTGTCCAGCCGGGCCGGCGGCTCGGTGGTGGAGTCGCTGCGCAACCTCACCGTCACCCTGGAGGAGCGCAAGGAGACCCGCCGCGAGGTCCGCACCCAGATGTCGCAGGTCACCGTCACCGCCTACGCGGTCCCGGTGATCGGACTCGGCTCGCTGCTGCTGATCGACCGCATCATGCCCGGCTCGCTGAGCGCCATGACCGGCTCGAACGTCGGCCGGATCTGCGTGCTGATCTCCCTCGGGCTCTACGTGGTCGGCTTCGCGCTGATCCGCCGGATGTCCCGGATCGACGTGTGAGGAGACGACCGCGATGACCCTGGCAGGAATCGGACTCGCCGTGGCGTTGGCGGCCGCCCTCTTCGGCGTCGTCCACGCGATCGGCCTGCTGCGCGCCGACGTCGAACTCCCCGACGACCTGCGGCTGGCCCTGGAGGTCGGCAGCACCCGCACCACCCGTACCGGCAACGCCGTCGACCGCCTCGGCATCCGCTGGGCGCCCGCCGTGATGCGGCTGATGGGCCCGGCCAGGGTGGCCAGGATGCGCGCCAGGATCGAGCACGCGGGGCACCCGTACGGCCTCACCGTCGAGCGGTACGCGGCCCGCCGCGCGGTCTACGGCGCCCTCGGCGGCTTCGCCGCGCTGCTGCTGATCACCCGCGGCAGCTGGCTGTTCGCGCTGCTGCTGCTCGGCTACGCCTGGTGGTGGGCCGACGTCGGCATCTGGCTGGCGCTGCGGCGCCGCCGTGACGACATCGAGCGCACCCTGCCCGACTTCCTCGACGTGCTCGCGGTCGTGGTCAGCGCCGGGCTCGGCTTCCGTCAGGCGCTGGAGCGCGTCAACGCCGTCTACCAGGGCCCCTGGTCCGACGAGGTCCGCATCGCGCTGCGCCAACTGGACGTCGGTGTCAGCCGCAGGGACGCCTTCGACCAGCTGCGCCGCCGCAACCGCAGCGACCAGGTGGCGCAGTTCGTCACCGCGCTCCAGCAGGGCGAGGAGCTGGGCGCGCCGATCGCCCGCACGCTGCTGCAGATCGCCGCCGACATGCGCCGCACCGAGGCGCAGAACGCCCGCCGCCGCGCGGCCCGCATGGTGCCGCGCGCCACCGTCGTGGTGACCATGCTGCTGGTCCCGGCGACCATGATCCTGCTGATCGCGGGGACCGTCATCGGCAGCCAGATCCACTTCGGCGATCTCTTCGGGGGCAACGGATGAGCGCACACACACGGCGTGTCCCCGGGATGAACTCCGCCCCGGCGGGGGAGACGGAACCGTGACGGGGGTGCCACCGAACGTGATCAACCGTCATGCTGGCGTGACGGGCATCGACGCGGCCGGTGGTGGTTCGACTGGGCGAGGGTACGGCCAGTGAGGAGCCAGGTGACAAGGGATGGGGCGAAAAGGCATGAAAAGGTGGGCACTTCAGCGCTACACCGTCACCGGAGCCTGGCTCCGCGACCGTACGGGGCGCCTCGCGGCCCGGACGGTCGCGGGGACGGCGGACCGGGGTCAGACGTCGTTGGAATACCTGGGCATCGCGGTGGTCATCGTGGTGATCATCGGAGTGCTGGCGGGGACCACCAGCATCGGCGACACGATCCTCCAGGCGATCCTGGACAAGATCAAGGCGATCACCGACGCCGGCTGAGCCGCGCCGCGCACGGCGACCGCGGGCAGACCATCGGGGTCTACATCGTCGCCATGGCGGCGCTGTTCTTCCTGGCCTTCGCGTACTTCGCGGTGGGCCAGGCCGCGGTGACGCGCAACAGCGCGCAGACCGCGGCGGACGCGGCGGCGCTCGCTGCCGCACGCCAGGAGCGCGACGACGTCCACGACGCCTTCCTCGCGGCGCTGCTGGCCGGCGACGGCACGGCGATCGGCGACCTGCTGGCGAAGGTCACCGGGGCCGGCGACCCCTGCGGCGCGGCGAGCGCGTACGCGGAGCAGAACCACGCCTCGCTGGGGCCCTGCGTCCCGGTGGCCGATCCGCCCGGGTTCACCGTCCAGGTGGTCACCCGGGGGACGGTCGGCAGAAGCGTGGTCAAGGGCTCCGAGGACGTGCACGGGAAGGCGACGGCGACCGCGGTGGTGGAACCGCGCTGCCATGTCGGCGACACCAGCGGGCACACGGTGAACTTCAGCTGCCGGAACGGGCCGTTGGCGGTGGACCCCACCGCACCGGGATTCGTCCTGGACCTGTCGGCCTTCTTCTCCGTGCACCTGAGCAAGTGAGGGCGGACGAGCGGTGAGGGATCGGGGAGTGATGGGACACACCAGAAGGGCGGCGGCAGCGGCGGCGCTGGCCGCGGCCGTGGTCATGGTCGCCGCGGGCTGCGGGAGCGGCGGCGGCAAGAAGGACGACGCCAAGCCGTCCGCGACGGCGAGCGCCACCAAGGCCGGCAAGGCCGGCGGAGCCGACCCCGCGTCGCCGTCCGCCACGCCCACGCAGGTGCTCGCCCAGATCAAGGGCGAGCAGGACGTCCTGGTGACGGTCAGCTCCGCGGTCCGCGACCAGGACGGCTTCGTCACGGTGCAGGGCGCCATCACCAACAACGGCACCTCGTCCTTCAACGCGGTGGCCTGGCGCGGGCAGGAGACCGCCCTGGTGCGGTCCGGGCCCTCCGTCGCCGGAGCGGTGCTCGTCGACGAGGCGGGCAAGAAGCGCTACTACGTCCTGCGCGACACCGACGGGCGCTGCCTGTGCACCATGGGCCTGATCGGCCTCGAACCCAAGGAGACCCGCCCCTTCTTCGCCCAGTTCCCCTCCCCGCCCACCGCCACGACCGAGGTGGAGTTCGAGCTGCCCACCATGCCGCCGGCGAAGATCACCCTCTCCGACGGGGAGGGGTGAGCCCCGATGAGGCAGCGGGCAGGACGGCAGGCGAGGCAGCACGCGAGGACGGCCGCGGCCATCGGGGCGGTGGTGCTGGTGCTGGCGGCCGGCGCCGGGACGGCGGTCGCGGACGACAATCCGCCGCCGAGCGCGGGCGAGCCCGCGCCCTCCGCGCCGGTGCCGATCAACACCGCCTCACCGAACCTGCGGCTCCCGGAGGGCGCCACCCTGGCCCCGCCGAAGGTGCTCGACGTCGTGTCGGTGACCGACCAGAGCACGGTCGCGGCCAGCCAGCCGGAGCAGCGCCAGGAGACGTCCAACTCGACGGTCACCTACGCGTTGCAGTCCGAGGTGCTCTTCCCCAGGGACAGCGCGACGCTCTCCGCCTCCGCGACCTCCCGGATCCAGGCGATCGCGAACGACATCAACGCGCGGCACGTCTCCTCACCCATTCGTGTCTTCGGGTTCACCGACGATCTGGGCAGCAGCGAGCACGGCGACGTCCTGTCGAAGGCGCGCGCGAACGCGGTGTACAAAGTCCTGGCAATGGAGCTGACCGCACTGGGTGATGCCTCGCACACGTTCCAGGTACGGGGCTACGGCGAGGACTATCCGATTGCGGACAATACCGACGAGACCGGACGGCGCCAGAACCGGCGGGTCGAGATCACTTTCACGCCACCTGGTGCGTAAGGCCGTGAGCGCGCGCCGGACGCGGTACGGTGTAACTCCCCCCCTCGGGCCGGTTCGCTCTCCCCCCTGCGAACCGGCCCGTTTCTTTTGCCCTCCCGGGGGTGGCGGGGCCGTAGATTGCCCGCATGCGGGAGAAGTGCAGCAGAAGCGGACGAAACGCCGCGGCCGCCGGTGCGGCCGCTCTCGTGCTGAGCGGCGTCGCCGGGTGCGCGGTGGGGCAGGGCGCACCCGACGGGTGGCGGTACCAGCGGCACGGACCGATCGCGGTCGCGCTGCCCAAGACCTGGCGGGCGACCCCCGGCGGCGCGGTGCTGCCGGGCCCCCGCGGCCGCACCGACGCCGCGCTCACCGTCGCCGCGGCAGCGCGACCCGCGGCGGACTCGGCCCCCGCGGCGGACTCCGGGCCGGACGCGGTGCCCGCCGACGCGCGGCGCCAGACGCTGACCATCGACGGCCGTACCGCCCGGGTGTCCAGCTACGCCGGGCCCGCGCCCGACGGCCGCCCGGCCGGCCATGTGGAGGTCCGGCTGCGGGACGGGGCGGGCCGCCCGCTCACCGTCCGGGCCTGGGCGGTGGACGGCGCCGGGCACGACCGGACGCTGCTCGCCGAGATCGTCAACGGCATCGAGTTACCGGCGCGCGCCGCATCCTGAGGGCTCGCCCGCGCCGACCGCGCAGCCCGCGTCAGGTCCGCGTCACGGTCCGGGGCGGCCGGCCGGCGGCAGGCCGCCGCCGTCTTCGCCGCTCTCCTCGCGGCCGCCTTCGCCGACGACCTCCAGGCGGGCCCCCCTGACGACGCCCCACGACGCCATCGCGCCGGCCTGCGCCTCCAGCACGTGCCGCGCGCGCAGCCGGGGCCGGCCGACCCGGCCCGGCGGCATCGTGCGGACCGCGAGCACCCGCAGCCGCCGGTCCAGGTAGGCGACGTCGATCGCGAACCGCATCCGCACGGTGTGCACGCTCGACGCGGGCGTCAGCAGCAGCGCGCCCGCGACGCCGTCCACGCCGAGCAGGCCGCGGGTACGGGCGCGGTAGGAGGCCGCGATCCGCAGCGGCACCTCGGCGGCGGGCGCGTGAAGCGTCGCCTCCCCGTCCTGCCAGTGTCGCCGCAAAGCCCCTCCTGTACGGTCGCCCGGTGCATGTCTATCTGATCGCGGCCGCCGCCGTGTGGGGAGGGGTGAGCGGGCTCCTTCTGCCGCGCGCCGCCTACCGGTTGGCGGTCGAGCCCGAGCAGCCGTGGGCCGGCGCCTGCCCCGCCGGCCACCCGGTCGGCGGCTGGCTCGGACCGGCCCGCTGCCGGGCGTGCGCGCGGCCGGCCGGCGGCGCGGCGGCGACCGTCGACGCCACCGCGGCCGAGGACGTCGCCGCCCCGGTCCGCGCGGACGGACGCTACGGTCCTGGACCGGTCCTCGCGCTCGCCTGCGCGCTGGCCTGCGCGGCGCTCGCCCACGCCGTCGGCGCGCGGCCCGAACTCGGCGTGTGGCTGCTGCTGGCCCCGGCCGGCCTGCTGCTCGCCCGGGTCGACCTGCTCGTCTTCCGGCTGCCCGACGTGCTCACGCTGCCCGCGGCGGCCGGGGCGGCGCTGCTGCTCGGGCTGGCCGCACTGCTGCCCCGGCACGACGGCTCCTGGACCCGCGCGCTGATCGCCGCCGCCGCACTCGGCGTGCTCTACCTCGTGCTGTTCCTCGTCAACCCCGTCGGCATGGGCTTCGGGGACGTCAAGCTCGCCCCCACCCTCGGGCTGGCGCTCGGCTGGTACGGCTGGCAGGCCGTCTTCCTCGGCACCTTCGCGGGCTTCCTGCTGGGCGCGCTCACCGGGCTGGTGCTGCTGCTCACCCGGCGGGCGAACCGCAAGAGCCCCATCCCCTTCGGGCCGTTCATGCTGCTCGGCGCGTTCGGCGCGGTGCTGCTCGCCGCGTGAGGGCGCCGCACGGGGGCGTACGGGCCGGACGGCGCCGTACGGGGGCGTGCGCTCGCGCCGCGGCCGCGGGAGGGTGTTCCCATGACCTCCCCGACCTCCCCGACCTCCCCGGCCTCCCCGGGCACGCTGCAGGAACTGCTGGACCGCGACGCCGCCGGCGTGCCCGGCGCGGTGGCGCTCGTGGCACGCGGCGAGCGGGTGGAGCGCGCCGCCGCGGGCTTCGCCGACACCGAGGGCAGCGCGCCGATGGCCCGGGACACGATCGTCAGGATCGCCTCCGTCAGCAAGCCGCTCACCGCCGCGGCGGTGATGGTGCTGGTCGACGACGGCCGGATCAAGCTCGGCGACCCCGTCGAGCGGTGGCTGCCCGAGCTGGCCGACCGCGTGGTGGTCCGCACCCCCGGGAGCCCCGTCGAGGACGTGGTGCCCGCGGCGCGGCCGATCACCGTCGAGGACGTCCTGACCTCGCGGGCCGGGTACGGCTTCCCCGAGGACTTCACGCTGCCCGCGGTGGTGCCGCTGTTCAGCGTGCTGAAGCAGGCGCCGCCGCAGCCGGCGCTGGTGCCGCCGCTCGACACCTGGCTGGCCCAGCTCAGCCGGATTCCGCTGCTGCGCCAGCCGGGCGAGGCGTGGCTGTACAACACCTGCTCCGACCTGCAGGGCGCGCTCGTCGCGCGGGTCACCGGGCAGCCGTTCGGCGATCTCCTCGCGGAGCGGCTGTGCGCGCCGCTGGGCATGGACGACACCGGCTTCCACGTGCCGGCGGCGAAGCTCGGCCGGTTCACCACGTACTACCGGCCGACGGCGGACGGCCCGCTCGAACGCGTCGACGGGCCGGACGGGCAGTGGAGCGTGCCGCCCGCCTTCCCGTCCGGCGCGGGCGGGATGGTCTCGACGGCGGAGGACCTGCTGGCCTTCGGCCGGATGCTGCTGGCCGGCGGCGCGGGCCCGGACGGCCGGCGGCTGCTCACCCCGGAGTCGGTGCGGCGGATGACCACGGATCACCTCACCGCGGAGCAGCGCTCCGGCGCGGGCTTCTTCCTCCAGGACCAGGGGTGGGGGTACGGCGGCGGGGTGGACCTCACCGCGGACCGGCCCGGCGCGGTGCCGGGGCGGTACGGGTGGGTCGGCGGGTCCGGCACGTCGGCGTACGTCACGCCGTCCACCGGCACGGTCGCGGTGCTCCTGACCCAGGTCGAGCTGGGCGGCCCCGCCGCCCCCGCCCGGCTCCTGGAGTCGTCCTGGCGCTACGCCGCCCGGCCCTGAGCGGGCGGCGTAGCGCGGCACCCCGGCGCGGGGCGCCGCCGCCCCGCGCCCCGGTGCACACGGGCCCGCGCCCGGCGGGAGGGCTACGCCTCGGAGCTGATGGACCAGAGGTTGACGCCGGGGGGCTCGACCGCGTGGCGGTCGATCTCGGCCAGCTCCTCGGGGGTGAGCGGCGCGGCCCCGACGGCGGCGACGTTCGCCTCGAGCTGGCGCACGGACGACGCCCCGATCAGCGCGGAGGTGACGCGGGGGTCCCGCAGCACCCAGGACAGGGCGAGCTGGGCGAGCGACTGGCCGCGGCCGGCCGCGACCTCGTTGAGCGCGCGCAGCCGCGCCACCGTCTCGTCGTTGACGAGCGCCGGGTCGAGGGACTTGCCCTGCGCGGCGCGCGAGCCCTCCGGCACGCCGTCGAGGTAGCGGTCGGTCAGCAGGCCCTGGGCCAGCGGCACGAAGCCGATGCAGCCCATGCCCTCCTCGGCGAGGACGTCGAGCAGCCCCTCGTCCTCGATCCACCGGTTGATCATCGAGTACGACGGCTGGTGGATGAGGGCGGGCACGCCCATCTCGCGCAGGATGCGCGCGGCCTCGCGGGTCCGGTCAGGACCGTAGGAGGAGATGCCCACGTAGAGCGCCTTGCCCTGCTGGACCGCGGTGGCCAGCGCGCCCATCGTCTCCTCGAGCGGGGTCTCGGGGTCGTAGCGGTGGGAGTAGAAGATGTCGACGTAGTCCAGGCCCATCCGGGACAGCGACTGGTCGAGCGAGGCCAGCAGGTACTTGCGGGAGCCCCACTCGCCGTACGGGCCGGGCCACATGTCGTAGCCGGCCTTGCTGGAGATGACCAGCTCGTCGCGGTAGGGGCGGAAGTCCTGGGCGAAGAGGGTGCCGAAGTTCGCCTCGGCGGCGCCGTAGGGCGGGCCGTAGTTGTTCGCCAGGTCGAAGTGGGTGACGCCGAGGTCGAAGGCGCGGCGCAGGATCGCCCGCTGCGAGTCGAGCGTGCGGTCGTCGCCGAAGTTGTGCCACAGGCCGAGCGAGACGGCGGGCAGCTTCAGCCCGCTGCGTCCGGTGCGGCGGTACTCCATCGAGTCGTAGCGCTCGTCGGAGGCGCGGTAGAGGTCTCTGATGTTCACGCTTCCTGCTTATCACGAGCGGTTGAACCGGTTACTACCCGCCCGTCCCTGCCGCGCCCCGGTTCGTCCGCAAGGGCGTTCGCGCAGTAGTGTGGCCGGCGGGCGACGAGCGCAGGAGGGGCTGGTACGCGATGAATCTGCGCGACCTGGTGTACGGGCTGTACTCCCGCAGGGTGGAACGCAGACTCGATGTGTCCCAGGGCCCCAAGCACGTCGGCGTGATCCTGGACGGCAACCGGCGCTGGGCCAAGGCGTCCGGCGGCAGCCCCGAGCAGGGCCACCGGGCCGGCGCCGACAAGATCTCCGAGATGCTCGGCTGGTGCGAGGAGACCGGGGTCGAGGTGGTCACCCTGTGGCTGCTGTCCACCGACAACCTGGACCGCCCGGCCGACCAGCTGGTGCCGCTGCTCGGCATCATCGAGGACGCGGTGACCGAGCTGGCCGCGACCGGCCGCTGGCGGGTGCACCACGTGGGCACGATGGACCTGCTGCCGGCCAGGACCCAGTCCGTGCTGAAGGAGGCCGAGCAGGCCACCGACGGCGTGACCGGCATCCTGGTCAACGTGGCGGTGGGCTACGGCGGGCGCCAGGAGATCGCCGACGCGGTCCGCTCGCTGCTGCACGAGCACGCCGGCCGCGGCACCTCGATCGAGGACCTGGCGGAGATCCTGGACGTCGAGCACATCGCCGAGCACCTCTACACCCGCGGCCAGCCCGACCCGGACCTGGTGATCCGGACCTCGGGCGAGCAGCGGCTGTCCGGGTTCATGCTCTGGCAGAGCGCCCACTCGGAGTACTACTTCTGCGAGGTCTTCTGGCCCGCGTTCCGCAAGGTCGACTTCCTGCGGGCGCTGCGGGACTACGCCGCCCGGCACCGCCGCTACGGTTCGTGACGCCGGCGGGCGGTGGGCGGGGAGCGCGGCGAAAGCCGCGGTGAGCGGTCGGTGACCGGTCGATGACGGTCGGACGACTGTCATATGCATTCGCATGGGTGCGGTCCTATCCGGGCATATCAAGGGCAGACCGGCATCCGGACCTTGGCTGCCGGACCGCAGACTCACCTCTCCCGAGGGGGTTCGTCCACACGTGGTGACCAGCAAGAATCGCCGTGATCACGACCGGCGCACGTACGTACTCGACACCAGCGTGCTGCTCGCCGACCCCAACGCCATCACCCGCTTCGACGAGCACGAGGTCGTGCTGCCCGTCGTCGTGGTGACGGAGTTGGAGGCCAAGCGCCACCATCCCGAACTCGGCTACTTCGCCCGCCAGGCGCTGAGGATGCTCGACGAGTTCAGGATCAGGTACGGCAGGCTCGATGCGCCGATCCCGATCGGGGAGATCGGCGGCACGCTGAGGGTCGAACTCAACCACTCGGACCCCGGGGTGCTGCCCGCGGGCTTCCGGCTCGGCGACAACGACTCGCGGATCCTCGCCGTCGCCCGCAACCTCCAGGCCGAGGGGTACGACGTCACCGTCGTCTCCAAGGACCTGCCGCTGCGGGTGAAGGCGTCCTCGGTCGGTCTGCTGGCCGAGGAGTACCGCGCGGAGCTGGCGATCACCTCGGGCTGGACGGGAATGGAGGAACTGCTGGTCTCCGCGGAGGACGTGGACACCCTCTTCGCGCAGGAGTCCGTGGACCTGCCCGAGGCCGCGGACCTGCCCGTGCACACCGGTCTGGTGCTGCAGTCCGAGCGGGGCAAGGCGCTGGGCCGGGTCACCGCGGACGGCAGGGTGCGGCTGGTCCGCGGCGACCGCGAGGCGTTCGGCATCCACGGCCGCAGCGCCGAGCAGCGGATCGCCCTTGACCTGCTGCTCGACCCCGAGGTCGGCATCGTGTCGATGGGCGGCCGGGCCGGCACCGGCAAGTCGGCGCTGGCGCTGTGCGCGGGCCTCGAAGCGGTGCTCGAACGCCGCCAGCACCGCAAGGTGATGGTCTTCCGGCCGCTGTACGCGGTGGGCGGCCAGGAGCTCGGCTACCTGCCGGGCACCGAGGCGGAGAAGATGAGCCCGTGGGCCCAGGCGGTCTTCGACACGCTGTCCGCGGTGTCGAGCAAGGAGGTCATCGAGGAGGTCGTGGCGCGCGGCATGCTGGAGGTGCTGCCGCTCACCCACATCAGGGGCCGCTCGCTGCACGACGCGTTCGTGATCGTGGACGAGGCCCAGTCCCTGGAGCGGAACGTGCTGCTGACGGTGCTGTCCCGGATCGGCGCCGGCTCGCGGGTGGTGCTCACCCACGACGTGGCGCAGCGGGACAACCTCCGCGTGGGGCGGTACGACGGCGTGGTCGCGGTGGTCGAGAAGCTGAAGGGCCATCCGCTGTTCGCCCATGTGACGCTCAACCGTTCGGAGCGGTCGCCGATCGCCGCTCTGGTGACGGAGATGCTGGAAGACGGCGTCGGGTGATCTGACCGTTTATCGCACGAGTTGAGGCTGCTGCGCCCCGCGAAGGGGCGCAGCAGCCTAGCGTTTCCGGGCCGGTACGGCCGGGAATTGCGCCCGTCCGCAGCGTGTGAGCTTTGCCACTCAACCGGAAATTGCCGCGACGCGTCCCCGTACGGCAGGGTGTGAGGCTGTCAGGCCCCGCTCATGGCACTCCAGCGCCCTCGGGCAACGGAACCCAGCTCCACACAAATACACATCGACCGCCATGAGCCGCCCGCGCAACACGCGGATTCCGCAACGGACTTCGCACCGGGCCAGTACCCTCGTGACCGACCGGCCCGTACGGCGGACCGGACCAGGGGGACCGCGCCAGGGGCACGATTTCGTCCGTGCGGTCACCGAGCGGGCGATTCCGGAAGGAAACCGTGTGAGCCGGATCTCGGTCCGGGGGCTCGCGGTGGCATCGGCCACCGCGGTCACCACTGTGGGCGCCGTCGTCGGCGTCGCGTCAGGCGCCGACCAGGGCAGCAGCGAGCCCGTGGAAGCCGCCGGCACGACCACCCTCCTCGCGGACATCCCCGAGGGGCAGCAGGTTCAGCAGGCCTCGCTGACCGAGCAGGTCCTGGCTCAGTCCGACGCCGCGGACGCGACAGCGCGCCAGACCGCAGAGCAGGCCGCCCGTGTGCAGGCCGCCAAGGACGCCTCGGCCAAGAAGAAGGCCGCGGACGAGAAGGCGGCCAAGGCACGGGAGGAAGCAGCCAGCCGCGGGAACGCGCGGGCCAGCTTCGCGATCCAGGCCTCGTACAGCACCGCGCAGGTCAAGGCGATGGCCCAGCAGATCGTGGGCAGCGGGCAGTTCGCCTGCTTCTCCAACATCGTGACCCGCGAGAGCGGCTGGGACTACACCGCGACGAACCCGTCGTCGGGCGCGTACGGCCTGGTGCAGGCGAACCCCGGCACGAAGATGGCCTCGGTGGCCTCCGACTGGCGGACCAACCCGGCCACGCAGATAAAGTGGGGCCTGAACTACATGAACGTCCGGTACGGCAGCCCGTGCGGCGCGTGGGACTACTGGCAGGTCCACCACTCGTACTGACCTTCGTGCCGTCCGGTCGTGAGCCCGGACGTCCTCCCCGGCGGAGCAACCCGGAACCCGGGTAACGTCGTCCTCCACAGCAGTGCCACAGCGGCGCTGTCATGGACGGCCTGAGGGGTCAGGGGAGAGCACCATGCCGGACAAGCGCCACTGGAGTGCCGCGCTGGCCCACGGGCTGGCGGACCTGGCCCGGCGCATCGAGCAACGGCAGGCCGCCGTCAGCGCACGCGACGCGGCCGTCACGGGGGCCGCGGACGCGGCCCCCGTCGCCGTGTCCGCGCCCGCCGGCTCCCCGGCCCGCGCGGAGGGCCGCACGCCGCCCGCCCCGGAGCCGCCGCCGGCCGCCGCCCCCGCGCCCGCCGCCCGCGCCCGCAGGGCGGCGCCCCGGCGGCCCGCGCGGGTCGACCCGGGCGCCGTGGTGCCGTGGAGCATGCGGGTCGCCGCCGAGGTGGGCTGGCGGCTGCTGGTGCTGGCCGGCACCGTCTGGGTGCTGATGCGGGTGATCGGCGCGGTGCGCCTGGTGGTGCTGGCCTTCGTCGCCGGCCTGCTCATCACCGCGCTGCTGCAGCCGTTCGTGGCGCGGCTGAAGCGGGCCGGAGTGCCGCGGTCGCTGGCCACCGCGCTGGTGTGCATAGGCGGCTTCGTCGTGATGGGGCTGGTCGGCTGGTTCGTGGTGTGGCAGGTGATGGACAACATCGACAACCTGTCGAGCAGCCTCCAGGACGGTATCTCCGAGGGCAAGAAGTGGCTGCTGAACAGCCCCTTCCACGTCACCGACGACCAGATCAACCAGGTCGCCAACAACCTCAGCAACGCGCTGAGCCACAACACCAAGCAGCTCACCGACGCCGGCCTGCAGGGCGTGACGTTCCTCGTCGAGCTGCTCACCGGGATGCTGCTGGCGATGTTCAGCACCATCTTCCTGCTCTACGACGGCCCCAACATCTGGAACTGGGTGCTGCGGCTCTTCCCGGAGGCGGCGAGGGACGGGCTGGCCGGGGCCGGCCCGCGGGCCTGGGAGACCCTCACCGGCTACGTGCGGGGCACGGTCATCGTCGCGATGATCGACGCGATCTTCATCGGCGTCGGCATCTTCTTCCTCGGGGTGCCGATGGCGGTGCCGCTGGCCGTCGTCATCTTCCTGTCGTCCTTCGTGCCGCTGGTCGGCGCGGTGGCCTCGGGCGCGGTCGCGGTGGTCGTCTCGCTGGTCACCCAGGGGCCGTTCACCGCCCTGATGGTGCTCGTCGTGGTGCTGGCCGTGCAGCAGATCGAGGGGCACATCCTGCAGCCGTTCATCCTCGGCCGGGCGGTGCGGGTCCACCCGCTCGCGGTGGTGCTGTCGGTGGCGGCCGGCTCCCTGGTCGCGGGCATCGGCGGCGCGGTGGTGGCCGTGCCGCTCGTCGCGGTCGGCAACACGGTGGTCGGCTACCTGCGCGCGCACAACCGCGCGCTGCTGGCCGAGGCGGAGGCCCTCGCGGACGCCGAGGAGGCCGCGCTCTTCGAGCAGCAGTTCCAGGACCGCGAGCAGGACGGCGAGCAGGACGGGGACGAGGACCCGTACGACGACGCCGGAGACGGCGGCGGCGGAGACGGCAGTGGCGGGGGCGGCGGCGCCGACCCGGACCGGGACCCCGGCGCGGGGACGGGACCGCCGTCCGGTCCCCGCGCCGCGTCCCCCGTCACGGGGTGATCAGTCGCAGGGCATGCCGTACGAGCTGTCGACGATCGTGGTGCCCGCGGGGTTGCGCATCACCACGTGGACGGTGCCGCAGCCGCCGTGCGCCTGGGTGACCGGCCCGGCGTACTCCTTGTAGTTGCCGTGGTCGGTGTCGCAGGCGGTCGCGGTGTAGTTGTCGCACAGGGTGATGCCCATGTACTTCGTCTCGGTGGAGTACGTGCCCTCCGCGTAGAACACCGCGCACGACGGGGACGAGTCCAGGTACGGCGAGCCCTTGGTGTAGATGTACGAGGTCGCCACCGCGACGCCCTTGCTGTCGTAGTAGCGCTGCGCGGCGTCGTTGTCGATGGTGTAGCCCGCACAGGGCGCCGAGGCCGCGTGGCTGACGGTGGGTATCGCGATGACGGTGCCGGCGGCGAGGACGAGCGGTGCGACGGTGCGGAGAACGCGCTTCAACTTCACTCCCGTTGTCGTGTGGGGCGGGGGTGGCCCCCGAGACCCTCGGGCAAGGATGCTACGGACGTGACGCCGCGCCGATCCACTGTTTTGCCCTCGATCGGGAGGCGCAATTGCGCCGTTGACCTGGGATGTTCGGTCATGTAAGCGGGCCGCGGCAGGTGCCGCGGCCCGCTCGGTGCACCGCCGGGGTCACTCCGTGCGGAGGCCGTCCGGGCGCATCATCCGCCACAGCGGCGGCAGGCTCAGCAGCGTCACCGCGAAGACCACCGCGCCGCCGACCGCCGACATGGTGGCCATGGCCCCCCAGTCGACGTGGAAGGCGCTGCCGACCATCGCCAGCAGCGCCGCGCCCAGGCCGATGCCGCCCGCGCAGGCCAGCACCAGGCCGAGCAGCACCGGGATCGCGGTCTGCCACAGCACCGACCAGGCCAGCGCGCTGCGCCGGGTGCCGAAGGCGACCAGCACCGCCAGCAGCTTCCTGCGGTCGCGCAACTGCTCCAGCATCGTCACCAGCAGGCTTGCCCCGATCAGCGACATGGTGAGCGCGGCGCCCGCGACGAGCGCGCGCCGCAGCTGGACGTACTGCGACGAGGTGACGGTGCCGCTGATGTTCATCACGTAGCTGTCCACGCCGAACCCCGCGGCGGTGTTGCGCAGGTACTCGACGGCGTCCGGCTGCCGCGGGTCCAGGCCCACCATCACCTGCGCGCTGGGCGAGGCCAGTTCGGCCGCTCCGACGGCCTCGGGGGTGGCGAGCACCCCCCAGCTGTAGCTGCCGGTCGGATCGATCCGGGCCGGCGCCGTGCGGGTCGCGGCCGGGATCGTCCACAGCCGCGGCTTTCCGCTGTAGGCGTCGCCGTAGGGCGCGTTGAGGTCGACCCGCATGCCGGGCCGCGCGTACTTCCTCATCGCGGCGTCGTCGCCGTTGCCGTCGGTGGGCGGCACCGCGAAGACGCTGCCCGGCGCGCAGCCGGTGACCTGGGCCAGCTGGGCGAGCGAGTCGCAGTCGCCGACGACGAGCGGGATGTACGCGTCGTTCGAGGCGTCGGCCAGCCCGGCCGCGCCCGCCTGGGTGACCCGCGAGTCGACGTAGCCGTAGACCTGCCGTACGCCCTTGGTCGCCGCGATGGCCTGCGCCTGCTGCCGCAGCCGGCCGATGCCGACCCCCTCGGTGTCGACCGTGGCCTGCGCCCTGGCCGGGTCGGCGCCCGTGGACCTGACGAAGTCGCCGTTGACGCCGGTGAAGAGCATCTGCAGCGCGATCGCCCCGGCCACCGCGACGGTGACGCCGCTGACCATGCGCGCGGACGCGCTGCTGCTCAGCTGCAGCCTGCGGGTGGCCAGCTGCCACGCCACCGGGCCGCCGCGCAGCCGGCCGACCACCGCCTCGACCAGCCACGGCAGCACCGTGGTCACGCCCACCAGCAGCATGACGGTGCCGGCGGTGACCTGGTACTCGTTCATCGCGGCGTTGCCCCTGACGGTGCCGAACAGCGGCGCGAGCAGGCCCAGTCCGAGCGCCGGCACCACGAGCCGCCACCACAGCCGGCGCCGCCGCCCCAGGTGCCGGCGGACCACGCCCAGCGGCTCGATGACCGTGCCGCGCAGCGACAGCAGCGTCACCGCGATCGCCGCGACCGGCACCGCGAGCGCGACCAGCACGGTCAGCGCGGTGTTCGGCGTCAGATCGGCCGGATACGCCGAGATGTCCCTGATGGTGACGTGCGAGGCGAGCTGCCGGCCGATCAGGAAGAACCCCGCGCCGCAGACCAGCCCCAGCAGCGCGCCGAGCAGCGCCTCGCCGGCCGCGATCCTGCGGGTCGAGCGGATGTCCGCGCCGACCAGCCGCAGCGCGGCCAGCCGGCGGTCCCGCCGCTCGCCGCCGAGCCGTACCGCGGTGCCGACGAAGATCGCGACCGGCAGCAGCAGCACCACCAGCATGACGATCAGCAGCAGCATGAACGTCGGCCCGAGCACGTCGGAGTTGCTGCGGTGCCCGAAGCCGCTGACCCGGTCCGCGTCGCCGTGCTGGTAGTCCGCGTCGCGCGCGGTCAGCGCGGTGCTGCCGGCGTAGTAGTACAGCTCGGCCGGGCCCATCAGCCCGGCGTGGCCGATGGTGCCGACGATCGTGTACGGGATGCGCGCGCGCAGCAGCGGGGAGGAGGCGAGCAGCCTGCCCAGGGCGGGGGAGACCACCATCCGGCCCGGGCCCGGCAGGGCGCGGACCCCCGGCGGCCGCCCGGCCCGGGCGCCCTCGGGCTGGAGCAGGACCCCGGAGATGTCCTTGTCGCGGAAGGTGGTGCTCACGTCGGCGAGCAGCAGGCTGGTGTCGGTCGGCCGGGTCAGCACGCCGGTGGACGCGGTGTCGCGGGCGACCCGCTTGCCGTCGCGGGTGTGCATCATGGCCGGCACCGCGGCGGCGAGCAGCAGCAGCGCCACGCCGAGGCCGACGCCGACCGCGGTCAGCGCGGTGCGGGTCCAGCCCTCGCGGCCGCCGCCCGCGGCGAAGCGCGCGCCCAGCCACAGGTCGCGCGCCCAGGTGCGCAGGCCGGCGGGGGGTTCCGGGGCCCGGCCGGGACCGCGGGGACCACCGCCGGCCGCGGCGGTCGCGGCGGGGGCGCCGCCGGAGCCGGCCGCGTCGAAGCCGGCGAAGGGCTCGTGCGAGCTGGTCATGACACCCGTTCCATGTCGCGCGACTTCCCGTCCCGCACGACGATCTCCCGGTCGGAGTAGGCGGCCACCCGCGGTTCGTGGGTCACCAGCACGACGGCGGCGCCGGTGTCGTGCGCGGCCTCGGTCAGCAGCCGCATCACCCGCTCGCCGTTCAGCGAGTCGAGGGCGCCGGTCGGCTCGTCGGCGAAGATCACCCGGGGGCCGCTGACCAGCGCGCGCGCCACCGCGACCCGCTGCCCCTGGCCGCCGGAGACCTCGCCGGGCCGCTGGCCCGCGACGTCGGCGACCTCCAGCCGCTCCAGCCACTTCACCGCCTCCGCCTCCGCGGCCCGCCGCCGGGTGCCGTTCAGCCGCAGCGGTATCGCCACGTTCTCCAGGCAGGTCAGCTCCGGCACCAGCTGGCCGAACTGGAAGACGAAGCCGAAGTCGCTGCGGCGCAGCGCGCTGCGCTCGCCGTCGGACATCGCCGACAGCTCCTCGCCGCGGTAGCGCACCTCGCCGGAGTCCGGCCGCACGATGCCGGCCAGGCAGTGCAGCAGCGTGGACTTGCCCGAGCCGGACGGGCCCATCACCGCCACCACCTCGCCGGAGCGGATGGTGAGGTCGGCGCCGTCCAGGGCGGGGGTGTGGCCGTAGGACTTGTGCAGTCCGGTGGCGACGAGCAGCGGGTCCGTGGTCATGCGGTCACCTCCGCGGCGAGCTGGTCGAGCCGGGCCGCGGTCAGTTCCAGCCACCGCAGGTCGGCCTCCAGATGGAACAGGGCGTGGTCGCAGATCAGCTGGTCGGCGAGGTCGCCGGCGGTCTTGCGGCGGGTCAGCTCGCGCATCAGCCGCAGGTGCTCGGCGCGCTGGGTGTCCAGCAGCTCGGCCGCGGAGCGGCCGGTGAGCAGCGCGAGGACCACCTTCGTGTAGAGGGTGGTCTGCAGGTACGGTTCCGGCTTCTCCGGCTGCGCGAGCCAGCCCTCGACGTCGGTGACGCCCGCGTCGGTGATGGCGTAGCGCTTGCGCTCGGGACCGCCGCCCGGCTCTATCCCCTCGACCTCGACCAGGCCGTTCTTCAGCAGCCTGGCCATCGTCGAGTAGACCTGGCCGTACGCGAGCGGCCGGTCGTGTCCGAAGCGTTCGTCGAAGGCGCGCTTGAGGTCGTAACCGTGGCGCGGGCCGGACTCCAGAAGTCCGAGCAGGGTGTGGCCGATTGACATGCCGAGCACACTACACCATGGGTATACATCACGTGTATACCCATGGTGCATACGCCCTTCGGCCCCCTCGGGGCCCACCGCCGTCCGCCGCCCGTTCACCCGGCGCGCCTATGCTGCGACCCGCGCCGGCACCGCCTCGACGGCCCCGCACGGCCGCGCACGGCGGGAGGACGCACGATGGGCAGCACGGCGCCGGCTCAGCGGACCGGTGGACTCGGCCGCCACCTCGGCCTGTTCGACGCGGTGGTGATCGGCCTCGGGGCGATGGTCGGCGCCGGGATCTTCGCCGCCCTCGGCCCGGCGGCGGCCGCCGCCGGGTCCGGACTGCTGCCCGCCCTCGCGCTGGCCGCCGCCGTCGCCTACTGCAACGCGACGTCCTCCGCCCGGCTGGCCGCCCGCTACCCGCGGTCCGGCGGCACCTACGTCTACGGGCGCGAACGGCTCGGCGACTTCTGGGGCTGGCTGGCCGGCTGGGGCTTCGTCGTCGGCAAGACCGCCTCCTGCGCCGCGATGGCCCTGACCGCCGGCGCCTACGCCTGGCCCGCGCACCCCCACGTCCTCGCCGTCGCCGCGGTCGCGGCGGTCACCGCGGTGAACCACGCGGGCGTCAGGAAGTCCGCCTGGCTCACCCGCGCGATCGTCGCCGCCGTCATCGCGGTGCTGCTCGCCGTGGTCGCCGGCTGCCTCACCAGCGGCGCCGCGCGGGCCGGCCGGCTGGGCGCCGGCGGCGACGCCACCGCCGGCGGCGTGCTGCGCGCGGCGGGGCTGCTGTTCTTCGCCTTCGCCGGATACGCCCGCATCGCCACCCTCGGCGAGGAGGTCCGCGATCCGCGCCGGACCATCCCGCGCGCGATCCCGCTCGCCCTCGGCATCGCGCTCGCCCTCTACGCGGCCGTCGCCGCCGCCGTCCTCACCGTGCTCGGGCCGGGCCCGCTCGCCCACGCCGCCGCGCCGCTCGCCGCCGCCGTCCGCGCGGCAGGGCTGCCCGGACTGGCCCCCGCGGTCAGGACCGGCGCCGCCCTCGCCTCGCTCGGCTCGCTGCTCGCGCTCCTGCTCGGCGTCTCGCGCACCACCCTGGCGATGGCCCGCGACCGGCACCTGCCGCACGTGCTGGCCGCCGTCCACCCCCGCTTCCAGGTGCCGCACCGCGCCGAACTGGCCGTGGGCGCCGTCGCCGCCGCCCTCGCCGCCACGACCGACGTCCGCGGCGCGATCGGCTTCTCCTCCTTCGGCGTCCTCGCCTACTACGCCGTCGCCAACGCCGCGGCCCGCACCCTCACCCCCGAAGAGGGCCGCCCGCCCCGGTTCGTGCCGCTCGTGGGCGGCGCCGGGTGCGTGGTCCTGGCGTGCGCCCTGCCGTTGGCCTCGGTCGGGTGGGGCGCGGGCGTCCTCGCGCTGGGCGCCGTGGCTTACGGGTTGCGCCGCGTCCTCGGACAGCGGGCCTGAGCGGGCTGCAGCCCCGGGGCACGGGGTGTCCGCACCTGCCCCGGGGCTGCGTCCAACAGGCGCGCGGACGGCGGGCGTCCGCGTGGCTGCCCTCAGATTCGCACCGCGCGCGCACGTCGGCGCGGCGACGCCCGCGGGCCGGCTTCCGGCCGCCGGGCCGTCGCCCCGGCCCCCTCGGCGCCGGTGAGCCGAAGGGCCCGCTCAGCCCAGCGGCAGCTCGAACCAGACCACCTTGCCGGCGCCCAGGCGGGTCGCGCCCCAGCGCTGGGCCATGCGGTTGACCAGGTAGAGCCCGCGGCCGCCTTCCTCCTCGGGGGCGGCGTGCCGCATCCTCGGCAGCAGCGGGACGTCGTCGCCGACCTCGCAGCGCAGCACGTCGGTGCGCAGCAGCCGCAGGGTGATGGGGCGTTCGGCGTAGCGGACCGCGTTGGTGACGATCTCGCTGACCAGCAGCTCCGCCGCGTCGACCTGGTCGTCGAGGTCCCAGCGGTGCAGCGCCTGGCGGATCAGCCGGCGGGCCCGGCCCGCGGTCTGCGCCTGCGGCTCTAGGAACCAGTAGGCGACGTCGCTGGGGGCGATGCCGTCGAAGCGGGCGGCGAGCAGCGCGATGTCGTCGTCGCGGTCGCCGGGCCCGAGGATCTCCAGCACCTCGTCGCACAGCGGCTCCAGCGGCGGCGGGGAGACCACGGTGGCCGCGTCGTGCAGCCGCTCGCGGAGCAGCTCGATGCCGCCCCACACGTCCCGGCTGCGGGACTCGACCAGGCCGTCGGTGTAGAGCAGCAGCGTCGCGCCGGCCGGCGCGGGCAGCTCGACCGCCTCGAAGGGCACGCCGCCGACGCCGATGGGGGCGCCGGGCGGAACCCGCAGCACCTCGGCGAGGCCGTCGGCGTGCAGCAGCACCGGCGGCGGGTGGCCGGCGTTGGCCACCACCAGGCGGTGCGCGATCGGGTCGTAGACGGCGTAGACGCAGGTGGCCATGCGGTCCTGGCCGAGCCGCTGGGCCTGCTCGTCGAGGTGGTAGAGGACCTCCTGGGGGGCCAGGTCGAGTCCTGCCAGGGTCTGCACGGTGGTGCGCAGCTGGCCCATGATCGCGGCGGAGGTCATGGAGTGGCCCATCACGTCGCCGACCACCAGGGCGACCCGGCTGCCGGGTAGCGGGATCGCGTCGTACCAGTCGCCGCCGACCCGCGCGGACTCCGCGGCGGGCAGGTAGCGGCTGGCCAGCTGGACGCCGGTGGGCTGCGGCAGCGAGTCCGGCAGCATCTCGCGCTGGAGGGCGTCGGCGATGTACGCCTCGCGGCCGTAGAGCACCGCCTTGTCGACGCCCAGCGCGGTGTGGGTGGCGAGCTGGGCGGCCACCAGGAGGTCGTCGGCCTCGAAGGACTGCCGGTCGGGGCGGCGCAGCAGCACCGCCGCGCCGATCACCCGGCGCCGGCCGCGCAGCGGCGCGAGCAGCGCGCGGCGGCCGGTGGGCAGCGGGCCCTCGGGGTTGCCGAGCAGCTCGGCGAGCGCGTCGGCGGCCCGCGGCGAGTCGGCGAAGACCGGCCGCACGCCGCGCAGCACCTCGGCGAGCGGGCCGTCGAGCAGCACACTGATCGGCTCGGAGCCGTAGGCGGGCTCCAGGGTGGGCAGCGGTGGGCCGACCGCGCCGACCGGCTGGTCGCCGGCCGGGTCGGGCCCGTCGAGGCCGCCGTCGGAGCGGCGCAGCCGCAGCCGCAGCGGGCCCGACGGCCGCTCGTCGCCGACCGGCAGCGGGTCGCGCAGGTAGACCAGGATGGCGTCGGCGAAGGCGGGCACCGCGGAGCGGCACAGGCCCAGCAGGATCTCGTCCAGGTCCAGGCCGCGCGCGATCCGCCGGGTCGCCGCGCCGACGTAGCGCAGCCGGTCGGCCTCCGGGCCGGTCTGCACGGGCATCGGGATGCGCAGGCCCACCGAGTCCTCGTCGCCGGGGTGGCCGGTGGGGTCCAGCGGTCCGCCGCGCTGCGGGGTGCCGGCGTACGACGTGCCCAACGACCCGTTCCCTTCGGTCGGCTCCGGCGTCCAGCCGCTGCCGTGCGCCGGGATCGGCGGCAGCCCGTCGCCCCGCGGTTCCTCGCGGGCCCCGGGCGGCTGCGGCGCCGCGGGGCGGCTCTCGGCGTCGGGCCGGCTCGCGGTGTCGGGCAGGGTGTGCGCGGGGCGCTCGGCGTGCCCGTAGGGGCGGCCCTCGCCGTCCGCGTCGCCGCCGCCGCGGCCGCCGTGCGCCTCGGGGTACGGCCCGTCGTCGCCGTCGCCGTCGCCGTCCCCGTCGGCGGGCAGCCCGCCGGCGGACGTGCGGTACGGGCTGGTCGCGCCCGGCGGCTCCGCCGCCCCTTGTCCGGCCACTGGCTCACCATACGGCGCATCGGTCCCGTCCGTGGCGGGACCTCGGTCCTGGGCCGTCGCGGGGCCGGGCGGCTGCGGTCCCGCCGGGTCGGCGGCGGCCCTGCGGGCGCCGGGCGGCAGGTCGCACGCGGCGACGGGCGGCGGGTCCTGCGGGGCGTCCTCGGGCAGGGCGCCGCGCAGCGTCGCGTGCGCGGTGAGGCCGCCGCGGGGGTCCCGTGGAGGCGCGGCGTGGGTGTGGGGCGGGTCCGTGGTCACGCGAGTCGTTCCGTCCGTCGGTGCGCCCCCCGCGCCGACGGCGCGGGGGTGCTCGGGCCTGGCCAGGTCAGGCGCGTCGGCAGTAGAGGAAGAGCTGCTCCTCCGGCGGCACATCGGTGCTCGCCGGCGCGTAGGTGTACGACTCCTCCTTGATCACCTCGAAGCCCGCGTCCACCACGACATGGCGCAGTTCGTCCCGCAAGTAACCGGATACCCGGATCGTGTGGCCGAGGAACGGAATCGGCGCATCGTCCACATCTGCCTCGACCATGCCGAGCGCCAGCAGCCCGCCGGGCTCCAGCAGGTCCCGGACGGTGCGCAGGGCGAGCGGGATCTCCGGCCGCGGCAGCATCAGCAGGGTGAAGAACGCCGCGACCGCCGCGAAGCCGCCGTGCGGCAGCGGGCCGTCGGCGGCCAGGTCGGCGACGTCGGCCCGTAAGAACCGCGCCTGCGGCACGTTCCGCCCGGCCAGCTCCAGCATGTGGGCGGACAGGTCCACGCAGGTCACCTGGAGTCCCGCGGCGCTCAGGTCGCGGGCGGTCGGCAGGCCGGTGCCGCAGCCGAGGTCGAGCACCCGGGAGCCCGCGGGCAGCGAGGCGGTCAGCCACCCGCCCGCGGCGAGCTGGCCCTCCTTGTGCGGGAACGCCTCGTCGTACCGGTCGCCGATGGCGTCGAACGCCTCGGCCTGACCGGCACGGTCCCTGTCCACATGCTCGTAGCCGCCGGTTCCCACTGCTCAGGGCCTCCCTGACTGATCGTCGATCACGGCGCCGTACGGGCGGCGCCGGCTGTGCGGGCTGGTGTGCGGGGCGGTGCGCGCGCGATTCGTACGCCCGCCGGTGACGTGGCGTCAAACTCTAGGCCGCGATTGACAATTGTGCAGTGCTGCGGGTGCGCTGTGTTCCGGAGGACGATCCTACGGTTACCGCCAGGGGGCGCCACAAGGGGCTCCGCGGATTCGGCGGGGGGCGCGCGGGGTCAGCGGCGCCCGGACGCAGTCAGCGGCGGCCGCGCGGGGGGCGGCCCGCCGCGCGCGGCCGGTCCTGGCCGCGGCCGGCCCCGGGCGGCCCGTCGGGACGGCGGTCCCAGTCGGCGGGCAGCGCCGGCAGCGGCCAGGCGGGGTCGGGCCGCCAGTCCTCCCAGCCGTCGCGGAAGGGCGGCCCCCAGGACCGGATCACGCCGACCGCCTGCCGCCCGGCCCGGCGGACCCGGGCGGCCAGCTCGGCCGGCATCAGCCCGTCCGCCTGCGCCTGCGCGAACTCGTCCTCGTCCCGCCAGTGCCAGCTGCGGTCCGGGTGGACTGAGATGTCCAGGAAGTGGTCCTCCGAGTCGACCCCGCCCGACCAGCGGCGCAGCGGCTCCTCGAAGTTCACGTACCAGCTGCGGAACCGCCAGTCCTCGTCCCAGAACAGCCACACCGACCAGGGCTCGCCCGGCCGGGCCAGCTTCAGCACGCCCGCCCCGTACCAGCGCTCGACGCTCGGCACCCGCGGCCTGACGTACCGGGTGGCCAGCGGCTCGTGGTGCACCGGCGTGCCGTCCGCCATCACCGGCCGCACCACCGGCGTGTCCGGCGCCATCCAGACCGCGAGCAGCTCCGCGTCGTCGCGCACCACCGTCACCGGGCGGCAGATGTGCACCTCGTCGGTGGCGTTCCCGCGGTAGCGCCACAGCACCTGGCTGCCGGGCGCCCAGAAGCGCCCCGGCCGGCCGTCCGGCGGGTTCGGCGGTGTCGTGTCGACGTCGGCTGTCATGAACGGAGTTTACGGACGGACCGTCAGGCGCCGCTCACGGCCTGGTCATCCGCAGCACGTCGAGCGCCTCGTCGAGCTGTTCCTCGGTCAGCACGCCGCGCTCCACGTACCCCTCCTCCACGACGACCTGCCGGATCGTCTTGCGCTCGGCGAGGGCCTTCTTGGCGACCTTCGCGGCCTCCTCGTAGCCGATCCAGCGGTTGAGCGGGGTGACCACCGACGGCGAGGACTCCGCGTACTCCCGGGCGCGTTCGACGTGCGCGGTGATGCCGTCCACGGTGCGGTCGGCGAGCAGCCGGGTGACGTTCGCCAGCAGCCGCACCGACTCCAGGATGTTGCGGGCGATCACCGGCAGCATCACGTTCAGCTCGAAGTTGCCGGCCGCGCCGGCCACCGCGATGGCCGTGTCGTTCCCGGTCACCTGCGCGGCGACCATCAGCACCGCCTCGGGCACCACCGGGTTGACCTTGCCCGGCATGATCGAGGAGCCCGGCTGCAGGTCGGGCAGGCTGATCTCGGCCAGGCCGGTGCGGGGGCCCGAGGACATCCAGCGCAGATCGTTGGAGATCTTGGTGAGGCCGACCGCGAGGGTGCGCAGCTGGCCCGAGGTCTCCACGATCGCGTCCCGGGCGCCCTGCGCCTCGAAGTGGTCGCGGGCCTCGGTCAGCGGCAGCCCGGTGGTGCGGGCGACCTCGGCGATCACGGCGGCGGCGAAGCCCGCCGGGGTGTTGATGCCGGTGCCGACCGCGGTGCCGCCCAGCGGCAGCTCGGCCAGCCGCGGCAGCGCCGACTCCAGCCGCTCGATCCCGTAGCGCACCTGGGCCGCGTAGCCGCCGAACTCCTGGCCGAGGGTGACCGGGGTGGCGTCCATCAGGTGCGTCCGGCCGGCCTTGACCACGTCCGCGAACTCCGCGGACTTCGCCTCCAGGGACTCCGCCAGCCGGGCGAGGGCCGGGATCAGGTCGCGGGTGACCGCGTCGGTGGCCGCGATGTGGATGCTGGAGGGGAAGACGTCGTTGGACGACTGCGAGGCGTTCACGTCGTCGTTCGGGTGGACGGCGCGGCCGAGGCGCTCGGTGGCGAGCGTGGCGATGACCTCGTTGGCGTTCATGTTGGACGAGGTGCCCGAGCCGGTCTGGAACACGTCGACCGGGAAGTGCGCGTCCCACTCGCCGTCGACCACCTCGGCGGCCGCCGCCTGGATCGCCTCGGCGAGGTCGGCGTCCAGCACCCCGAGGTCGCCGTTCACCTTCGCGGCGGCCGCCTTGATCCTGGCCAGCGCCTGGATGTGGGCGCGCTCGATGCGCCGGCCCGAGATCGGGAAGTTCTCCACCGCGCGCTGGGTCTGCGCACCCCAGCGGGCGCCCGCGGGCACCCGCACCTCACCCATCGAGTCGTGCTCGGTCCGGTACTCGTCCATGCCTCTTACAGTGCCCCGCCCGAGGGGGTTTGTTCCCGCCCCCGGACGGGTGCCGCGCCGAGGCGGCCTACACGGCGCCCGCGGTGCCCGGCGCGCGGACCGGGATGGTGGTGAAGGTGGGGGCGGGGGCGGGGTCGGTGAAGAAGTCGTTCCCCTTGTCGTCGACGACGACGAACGCCGGGAAGTCCTCGACCTCGATCCGCCAGACCGCCTCCATGCCCAGCTCGGCGTACTCCAGCACGTCGACCTTCCTGATGCAGTCCTGCGCCAGCCGGGCCGCGGGGCCGCCGATCGAGCCGAGGTAGAAGCCGCCGTGCGCGGCGCACGCGTCGGTGACCTGCTTGCTGCGGTTGCCCTTGGCGAGCATCACGAAGGAGCCGCCGGCCGCCTGGAACTGCTCGACGTAGGCGTCCATGCGGCCCGCGGTGGTCGGGCCGAAGGAGCCCGAGGCGTAGCCCTCGGGGGTCTTGGCCGGGCCGGCGTAGTAGACCGCGTGGTCGCGCAGGTACTGCGGCATCCCCTCGCCGGCGTCCAGCCGCTCCTTGATCTTGGCGTGCGCGATGTCGCGCGCCACCACCAGCGGGCCGGACAGCGAGAGCCGGGTCTTGACCGGGTACCTGGTCAGCTCGGCGCGGATCTCGTCCATCGGGCGGTTGAGGTCGATCCGCACCACGTCGTCGTCGAGCCCCGCGGCGGAGCCGCCGCCGAGCGCCGCGTCGGTGGTCTCCGGCAGGAAGCGCGCCGGGTCGGTCTCCAGCTGCTCCAGGAAGACGCCCTCGGGGGTGATCTTCGCCAGCGCCTGGCGGTCGGCGGAGCAGGACACCGCGATCGCCACCGGGCAGGACGCGCCGTGCCGCGGCAGCCGGACCACCCGCACGTCGTGGCAGAAGTACTTGCCGCCGAACTGCGCGCCGATGCCGATCCGCTGGGTCAGCTCGAAGACCTTCTGCTCCAGCTCCTTGTCGCGGAAGCCCTGCCCACCGGGCGAGCCCTCGGCGGGCAGTTCGTCGAGGTAGTGCGCGGAGGCGTACTTCGCGGTCTTGAGCGCGAACTCCGCGCTGGTCCCGCCGACCACGATGGCCAGGTGGTAGGGCGGGCAGGCGGCGGTGCCCAGCGAGCGGATCTTCTCCTCCAGGAACCGCATCATGGAGCTCTCGTTCAGCACCGCCTTCGTCTCCTGGTAGAGGAAGGACTTGTTGGCGCTGCCGCCGCCCTTGGCCATGAAGAGGAACTTGTAGGCGCCGCCGTC
Organism: Actinacidiphila polyblastidii; assembly: GCF_036353415.1. Classification (NCBI taxonomy): domain Bacteria; kingdom Bacillati; phylum Actinomycetota; class Actinomycetes; order Kitasatosporales; family Streptomycetaceae; genus Actinacidiphila; species Actinacidiphila polyblastidii. Next base: position 143,671 of record NZ_JAZEWV010000011.1, on the reverse strand, counting down.
GGTCGCGTACAGCTCGATCTGCGCCGGCAGGTTGGAGCCGGTGTTCCTCTCGTCCCACATGGTCAGCGGGGCCATCTGCGAGTACCGCAGGTTGAGCTTGGTGTAGGCGTCGAAGATGCCGTGCGAGAGCGCCTCCTCGTCGCGGCCGGCGGTGAGGACCTGCTGGCCGCGCTTGCCCATCACGATGGCGGTGCCGGTGTCCTGGCACATCGGGAGCACGCCGGCCGCGGCGATGTTGGCGTTCTTCAGCAGGTCGAGGGCGACGAACCGGTCGTTGGCGCTGGCCTGCGGGTCGTCGAGGATGCGGCGCAGCTGTGCGAGGTGGGCGGGCCGCAGGTAGTGCGAGATGTCGTGCATCGCCTCGGCCGCCAGGGTGCGCAGCGCCTCCGGCTCGACCTTCAGGAAGGTGCGGCCGTCGGCCTCGAAGGTGCTCACGCCGTCGGCGGTGACCAGGCGGTACGGAGTGGTGTCCTCGCCGAGGGGGAGCAGATCCGTATAGGCGAACTCGGGCATAAGGCGCAATCCTCACTCGGCTGCATCGACGCTGAAGCGCCTCCAGGGTAGGGCGTTCCCGGGCCGCCGCCGCTGTGAGGTCCCCCTCACCGCGGCCGGCGGGCGCGGCGGCCTCCGCCGTCCCCTAGGGGACGGGCCGGGGTGAGGTCAGGCGGCGCTCAGGGTTCCGAGGCTGGTCGCGATCTATCGCGTCTGTGTACGGTGGTCCGGTGGACGAACCGGTCGAGGAAAACCCCCAGCAGCCCGTGCAGCCGGCGCCCGTCCCGGCGCCCCCGCCCGCGCCCGCGCCTGCCTCCGCGCCCGCGCCGGTGAGCGTGACCAAGCAGCCCGCGCCGCCGCCGGCCCCCGTACCCGCCCCCGCGGCCCCTGCCGCGCCGGCCGTCGCCGCCGAGGGCGACCTGCGCGCGTCCGACGCGGACCGCGACCGCATCGCGGACATCCTGCGCGACGCGCTCGCCGAAGGCCGGCTGGACTCGTCCGAGCACTCGGAGCGGATCGACCGCGTCTACGCGGCCAAGACGCTCGGCGAACTGCAGCCGCTGGTGCGCGACCTGCCGGTGGGCCGCACCGCGGCCCCGCAGCCCGCGGCCGCGCCGCCGCGCGCCCACTTCCCCGACGGCGGCGGCGACAACCCCCACCTGGTCGGCATCCTCGGCGGCGCCGAGCGCAAGGGCCGCTGGCGGGTCGGCAGCCGCATCACCGCGGTGGCGATCCTGGGCGGCGTGGAGATCGACCTGACCGAGGCGACCTTCACCGCGCCGGAACTGGTCATCCACTGCACCGCCATCATGGGCGGCGTCAGCATCAAGCTGCCGGAGAACGTCACCCTGCGCGGCGGCGGCGTCGTCGGCATCATGGGCGGCTCCGACGTCAAGGCGTACGAGTCGCCCGACCCGGGCGCCCCGGTGGTCCGGGTGGACGGATTCGCCCTCTGGGGCGGTGTCGAGGCGAAGGCCAAGCGCGGCAAGAAGATCAGGGACTGGTCGAAGAAGCACCTCAGCGCGTGATGGGGTCACGTCACGGCAGTTTCCCGACGACTCAACGGCCCCACCCGGTACGGCCGGTGAACACGGTGCGCATGAAGTCGCGTACAGCGGGTAGGGGATGGAGCACGCCGCCGCGCCGGCTGCCACGGCACACCTGACGCCGGGACCGGTCGGCGACGCGGCAAGCGTGGCAACCGCCGAGCCGTCGTCAGGAGTTTCCCGTGCTTCAACCGATCGAGCCCGTCACGGACCCCTCCTTCCCGCCAGGACATCCGCGGGATCTCGGCGGTCCCTGGCACTCGGAGGCCGCCTGCCGCAGGGACGAGGCGGGGCTGTTCTTCGCGCCGTCCAAGGAGCCCACCGCGGCGAGGCTGTCCCGGGAGGAGGCCGCCAAGCGGGTCTGCGCCCGCTGTCCGGTGATGCTCGAATGCCGTGAACACGCTCTGCTGCAACCGGAACCGTACGGCGTCTGGGGCGGTATGACCGCCGCGGAGCGCCGGGTGGTGCTCGCCCGCCGGCGCCGCCGCGAGCTCGAACTGCAGCGCCCCGCGCCGCAGATAGCGGCCGCGGGCTGACCCCGGGCCGACCCCGGGCCGAAACGCCCTCTCCGCCGCCGTCCCGGGATTACGGGGCCCGGGCCGGCGGCGGAGGTGCCCCTCGGCGCGGCGTCGCGCGGCGGCCTCCCGCGCCGCCGGTGCGACTCCGCGCGGTGCGCCGTCGCGCGGTGCGCTGAGCTTCAGCGCGCCCGGTCGAAGTCGATCGCGCTGTACGCCCGCAGCTTGGACAGCCGGTGCACCGAGTCGATCTGCCGGATGGTGCCGGACTTCGAGCGCATCACCAGGGACGACGTCGTCGCGGTCTCCGCGCGGTAGCGGACCCCGCGCAGCAGCTCCCCGTCGGTGATGCCGGTGGCGACGAAGAACACGTTGTCGCCGCTGACCAGGTCCTGGGTGTGCAGCACCCGGTCCAGGTCGTGCCCGGCGTCGAGCGCCTTGCGCCTCTCCGCCTCGTCCTTGGGCCACAGCCGGCCCTGGATGGTGCCGCCCAGGCAGGCCATCGCGCAGGCGGTGATGATGCCCTCGGGGGTGCCGCCGATGCCCATCAGCATGTCGACGCCGGTGCCCTCGCGGGCGGCCATGATCGCGCCCGCCACGTCTCCGTCGGAGATGAACTTGATCCGGGCGCCGACCTCGCGCAGCTCCCTGACCAGGTCGTCGTGGCGCGGCCGGTCGAGCACCACCACGGTGACGTCCTCGGGGGTGCCGCCCTTGGCCTTCGCCACCCTGCGCACGTTCACCGCGGGCGGGGCGGTGATGTCCACGAACTCGGCGGCCTCCGGGCCGACCACCAGCTTGTCCATGTAGAAGACGGCCGACGGGTCGTACATCGTGCCGCGGTCGGCGGCGGCCAGCACCGACACCGCGTTCGGCATGCCCTTGGCGGTCAGCGTGGTGCCGTCGACCGGGTCCACCGCGACGTCGACCTCGGGGCCGGTGCCGTCGCCGATCCGCTCCCCGTTGAAGAGCATCGGCGCCTCGTCCTTCTCGCCTTCGCCGATCACCACCACACCGTTCATCGAGACGGTGTGCACCAGGGTCCGCATCGCCTTGACGGCCGCGCCGTCCGCACCGTTCTTGTCGCCGCGGCCGACCCACCGGCCGGCCGCCATCGCGGCGGCCTCGGTGACCCGCACCAGCTCCAGGGCGAGGTTGCGGTCGGGCGCCTCCGGGCTCACTTCGAGTTGCGGGGGCAAGTGCTGTTCGGTCATCACAGCGCACCTTTCTGTACGAGGACGGCCGGATATGAGGGTGCAGCGACCCTACCGGTCGGCCGCGAATATGAGCAGGGTGCATGTCACATGAGCGCCTACCCGTCCGTTCTCCCGGCAGGCATCACCGGACCCCCGCGGGCCGGCCGCGACCGGGCATGGGGGACGATAGGGGGCGTGGCAGCTGACAAGCGCGGCAACAAGACGCTGCGGGACCTGGTCCTCTCCCTGTTCGTCCTGGGGTTCGTCGTCTTCGCGATCTACGTGTTCATCCCGCACGACTCGCACGCGGACCCGGTCGTGGTCGTCCCGTACTCGGTGGAGCTGGGCCAGGCACGCCGCGCCGCGCCCTATCCGGTGGCCGCCCCCGAGGGCCTCGGCGCGGGCTGGCGCTGCACCTCGGTCACCTACAGCGACACCGACCCGAAGAACGTGACCTGGCACCTCGGCTTCGTCGACCCGCAGCAGAGCTACGTGGCGATCGAGCAGGGCAACGCGCCGAGCGCCGCCTTCGCCGCCTCCGTCACGCTCGGCGGCCACCGCGACGGCGCCCGCACGGTGACCGTCGCCGGGCAGACCTGGGACCGCTGGACCGGCGGCCGCTACTCCGCGCTGGTGCACCGCGAGACCGGCCACACCACCGTCGTGCTCGGCACCGCGCCCGAGGCCGTGCTCACGAAGACGGCCGCGGCGCTCCAGGAGCGCGGCGGCCACTGAGCGGCCCCGCCGCCCTCACTCCTGCCCGGCGCCCCGGCGCGCCTCCTCGGCGTCCACCCGCGCCTGCTCCGCCGCACCGGCGGCCAGCTCGTCCGCCTCCTCCGCGGCCAGCGCCGCGTCCAGCCGGGCCCTGGCGCCCTCCAGCCACCGCCGGCACACCTTCGCCAGCTCCTCGCCGCGCTCCCACAGCGCGAGCGACTCCTCCAGCGTGGCGCCGCCCGCCTCCAGCCGCCGCACCACGTCCACCAGCTCGTCGCGCGCCTGCTCGTACCCCAGGGTCGTGTCAGCCATGGCGGCAAGCCTAGGGCCTGGCGTGTGGATCTCCGCCGCCGTCCGGGCCCGCCCCGGCGCCCTCGCCGGGGTCCGGCGCGCCCACCCGGACCGGGAAGCCGCCCTCGGCGACCCGCGCCCGCAGCGCGTCCCCCGGGCGTACGTCCTGCGCGGAGCGCACCACCGCGCCGTCCGCCGCGCGCTGGAGCACCGCGTAGCCGCGGCTCAGCGTCGCGGCCGGGGACAGCGCGACCACCCGGGCCAGCGTGTGGGCGAGGTCGGAGTCGGCGCGGTCCAGCGCGTGCCGCAGGCTCCGCCGCGCCCGGTCCACCCGGTCGGCGACCTCCGCCGCCCGCTCGTCGACCATCCCGTACGGCGCGGCCAGCGACGGGCGGCTCAGCGCCGCGGCCAGACCGCGCTCCTCCCGGTCCAGCAGGCCGCGCACCACGCGCAGCGCCCGCTCGCGCACCTGCCGGACCCGGGCCAGCTCCTCGCGCACGTCCGGCACGACGCGCTTGGCGGCGTCGGTCGGCGTGGACGCCCGCAGGTCGGCCACCAGGTCGAGCAGCGGGGTGTCCGGCTCGTGCCCGATCGCCGAGACGACGGGCGTGCGGCACTGCGCGACGGCACGGATCAGCTGCTCGTCGGAGAACGGCAGCAGGTCCTCGACGCTGCCGCCGCCGCGCGCGACGATGATCACGTCGACCTCGGGGTGCGCGTCCAGCGCCCGTACCGCCTCGATCACCCGCGGTACCGCGGAGGCGCCCTGCACCGGCACGTTCCGCACCTCGAAGCGGACCGCGGGCCAGCGCAGCCGGGCGTTCTCCCGCACGTCCCGCTCGGCGGCCGAGGCGCGGCCGGTGACCAGGCCGACCAGCTGCGGCAGGAACGGCAGCGGCCGCTTGCGGTCCAGCGCGAACAGGCCCTCGGCGGCCAGCGTCTTCTTCAACTGCTCCAGCCGCGCGAGCAGTTCGCCGACCCCGACCGGGCGGATCTCCACCGCCCGCAGCGACAGCGTGCCGCGCGGCCCGTACCACTCGGGCCGCGCGTGCAGCACCACCCGCGCGCCCTCCCCGACCACGTCCGCGACCTGCTCGTACACCCCGCGGAAGCAGGTCACCGGGATCGACACGTCGTGCGAGGGGTCGCGCAGCGTCAGGAACACCACCCCGGCGCCCGGCCGGCGCGAGAGCTGGGTGATCTGGCCCTCGACCCACACCGCGCCGAGCCGGTCGATCCACCCGCCGATCAGCCGCGACACCTCACCGACCGGAATCGGCGCGTCCGCCGAGGTGTTCAGAGCCATGCCCGCACTCTATTGCGCCCCGCCGACACCCCGGCGTCGCGCCGGGACCGCCCCGTACGATGGGCCCATGACCTCTGACACCACCCGCCGAGTCCTGCTGGCCGCCCCCCGCGGGTACTGCGCGGGCGTCGACCGTGCCGTGATCACCGTCGAGAAGGCGCTGGAGCAGTACGGCGCCCCGGTCTACGTGCGCAAGCAGATCGTCCACAACAAGTACGTCGTGCAGACCCTGGAGAAGAAGGGCGCGATCTTCGTCGACGAGACGGAGGAGGTGCCCGAGAACGCCATCGTGATCTTCTCCGCGCACGGCGTGGCGCCGGTCGTCCACGAGGAGGCCGCCGAGCGGCGCCTCGCGTCCATCGACGCGACGTGCCCGCTGGTCACCAAGGTGCACAAGGAGGCGGTCCGGTTCGCCGACTCCGACTACGACATCCTGCTGATCGGCCACGAGGGCCACGAAGAGGTCGTCGGCACCATGGGCGAGGCGCCCGAGCGGATGCACCTGGTCGACGGCCCGGCCGACGCCGCCACCGTCCAGGTCCGCGACGAGTCCAAGGTCGTCTGGCTCTCCCAGACCACGCTGTCGGTGGACGAGACGATGGAGACCGTGGACGCGCTCAAGCAGCGCTTCCCGCAGCTGCTCTCGCCGCCCAGCGACGACATCTGCTACGCCACCCAGAACCGCCAGGTCGCGGTGAAGCAGATCGCCGCCGAGGCCGACCTGGTGATCGTGGTCGGGTCCCGCAACTCCTCCAACTCCATCCGGCTGGTCGAGGTCGCGCTGCAGTCCGGCGCCGCCGCCTCCCACCTGGTGGACTTCGCCGACGAGTGCGAGGACGCCTGGCTCGACGGCGTCGGCACCGTCGGCGTCACCTCCGGCGCCTCGGTGCCGGAGATCCTCGTCGAGGGCGTGCTGGAGTGGCTGGCCGCCCGCGGTTTCGCGGACGTCTCGGTGGTCACCTCGGCGCAGGAGTCGATCCAGTTCTCGCTGCCCAAGGAGTTGCGCCGTGATCTGCGTGCCGAGCTCTCGGCCGGGGAATCGGCCAAGAGGTGAGTGTTCCCACCCACCCCTAACGTGGAGGCCATGGACGTGTTCGGAGTGGACATCGGCGGCACGGGCATCAAGGGCGCCCCGGTCGACCTGGAGAAGGGCGATCTCGCCCAGGAGCGGCTGAAGGTGGCGACACCCCATCCGGCGACCCCCGAGGCGGTGCTCGAAGGGGTGGTCGAGGTCGTCACGCACTTCGGCCACACCGGGCCGCTGGGCGTGACCTTCCCCGGGGTCGTGGTGGACGGCGTGACCCGTACCGCGGCGAACGTGGACAAGGGCTGGATCGGCTGCGACGCCCGCAAGCTGATCGGCGACCGGCTCGGGCTGCCCGTGGTGGTGATGAACGACGCGGACGCCGCCGGGATCGCCGAGATGACGTACGGCGCCGGCCGCGACCGCGGGGGCACGGTCATCATGCTCACCCTCGGCACCGGCATCGGCAGCGCGCTCTTCGTCGACGGCCGGCTGGTGCCCAACACCGAGCTGGGCCACCTGGAGCTGCACGGCCACGACGCGGAGACCCGCGCCTCGGTCAAGGCCCGCGAGGACGAGGACCTGAGCTGGGAGCACTGGGCGCACCGGCTGCGCAAGTACCTCGCGCACGTGGAGATGCTCTTCTCGCCGAGCCTGTTCGTGATCGGCGGCGGGATCAGCCGCAAGGCGGAGAAGTTCCTGCCGCTGATCACCGGGATCAGCGCGGAGATCGTGCCGGCGGAGCTTCAGAACAACGCCGGGATCGTCGGCGCCGCGATGGCAGCCGCAAAGCTCTGACCCCGACGATCAGCGCGGCGAGCGCGGTGCCGGTGTAGAGCCAGCCGGTCATGGTGGCCAGCCCGGTGAAGACGCCGATCAGGTGTCCGACCAGGCCGCCGGTGCCGCTGTCGGCGGTCAGCGCGATGCCCACCGCGAAGGCGATCGGCGCGGCCACCGGCGCGGCCACCAGGTCGTACGGGCGCACGTACACCGCGCCCGCGACGCTGACCGCGACGAAGACTACGCCGAAGAGGACGCCGGGCCCGCCGAAGAGCATCGCGTCGGCGGCCCCGCCGAGGGCGGTGACCACGGTGGTCAGCGCGCCCGCGCCCAGGCCGGTCAGCCGCGGCCTGGGCCGGCTCCCCGGCCTGTTCCCCGGCCGGGACCCGGGCATCGACCCCGGCCTCGACCCGGGCGGGCCTGCGGTGCGCGGCCGGCGGGCCGGATCGCCCGCCGGGTGGGCCGGGCGCGGCGCGCGGTAGACGCCGGCCGAGGTCTCCCCGGCCGGGGCCGGACCCGGTCCCGTACGCGCAGTGTGTTGGTCCACCTACTTACAGTAGGCACGGCAGTCGGGTGATCGCATGACAGGACACGCGGATTCCCTCCAGTGGGGGCGGCCGTTCGACGGCCCGGCCGGGAGGCGGGGGCGCGGCCCGTAGACTGGGCGGCGTTCTCGCACCCCCTCGGATCTCGCTACGGGAAGTCGCCACGTGTCGCTCACCATCGGAATCGTCGGCCTGCCGAACGTCGGCAAGTCGACGCTCTTCAACGCCCTGACCAAGAACGACGTGCTGGCGGCCAACTACCCGTTCGCCACCATCGAGCCCAACGTCGGCGTGGTGGGCGTGCCCGACCCGCGGCTCGGCAGGCTCGCCGAGATCTTCGCCTCGGCCCGCGTGCTGCCGGCCACCGTCGACTTCGTGGACATCGCCGGCATCGTGCGCGGCGCCTCCGAGGGCGAGGGCCTGGGCAACAAGTTCCTCGCGAACATCCGCGAGTCCGACGCGATCTGCCAGGTCATCCGGGCCTTCAAGGACGAGAACGTGGTCCATGTGGACGGCAAGGTGTCGCCCAAGGACGACATCGAGACCATCAACACCGAGCTGATCCTCGCCGACCTGCAGTCCGTCGAGAAGGCGATCCCGCGCCTGACGAAGGAGGCGCGGCTGCAGAAGGAGAAGGCCGCGGTGCTGGCCGCGGCCGAGGCCGCGCAGACGATCCTCGCCGCGGGCGACACACTCTTCTCGCACGGCATCAGCAAGGGCACCGAGCAGGGCCGCCTGCTGCACGAGCTGCACCTGCTGACCACCAAGCCGTTCCTCTACGTCTTCAACGTCGACGAGGACGAGCTGACGGACGAGGCGTTCAAGGACGAGCAGCGCGCGCTGGTCGCCCCCGCCGAGGCGATCTTCCTCAACGCCAAGCTGGAGATGGACCTCGCCGAACTCGACGACGAGGAGGCCCTCGAACTCCTCCAGTCCGTCGGCCAGCAGGAGCCGGGCCTGGCCACCCTCGCCCGCGTCGGCTTCGAGACCCTCGGCCTGCAGACCTACCTGACCGCCGGCCCGAAGGAGGCCCGCGCCTGGACCATCAAGCGCGGAGCCACCGCCCCCGAGGCGGCCGGCGTCATCCACACGGACTTCCAGAAGGGCTTCATCAAGGCGGAGGTCGTCTCCTACGACGACCTGGTCACCACCGGCTCCGTCCTCGAAGCCCGCGCGAAGGGCAAGGCCCGCATGGAGGGCAAGGACTACGTCATGCAGGACGGCGACGTGGTGGAGTTCCGCTTCAACGTGTAGTTGAGTGGGCGGAAGGCCGTCTGACCTGCGGCGGAGAGTTCGGGCGGGCTTAGCGGTCCGCACCGAGTCCGCAAGCGCGCTGACGAAGGATCAGCGCGGGGGAGTGGTTACGCCGCCTCTGTGGCCGGCGCGTCACCCTCGTCGGGGCTGTCCGCGTATGCCTTGTCGACGGCGGCTCGGGTCCGTTCCTCGGAGTCGGGCCACAGGTGGGTGTAGATGTTCAGCGTCATGGCTGCGTTGGTGTGGCCGAGGCGCTCGGAGACGGTCTTCACGGACTCGCCGTGCTTGATGAGCAGGCTGGCGTAGTGGTGCCGCAGGGCGTGGGGGCCGGTCCCCTTCGGGACGCCAGCCTTGACACAGGCGGGCCGCCAGGCGTGGTCCATGAAGTGGGTGTAGACGATGGGTCCTCCCTGCGGTGCGGTGAAGACCCAGCCCTCGGCGCCCTCGACGGGGAAGTCCCGCAGGTGCGCCTTCAGTGCGTCGACTGCCATCTTCGGCAGCGGGACGGTGCGGTGCGAGCGGGCAGTCTTGGGCGGTCCGACGTAGACCCCGTGCTTGGCGGTCTGCTGGATCTGCTGCTCGACCGTGACGGTCGCATGCAGCAGGTCCGCGTGGCGGAGTTGGAGCCCGAAGAGCTCGCCTGGCCGTAGCCCCGTGGCGGCACCCAGCAGCACCAGGGCCTTGTAGCGGCCCGGTATTTGGGCGGACAGCGCTCGGACTTGTTCCACCGCCAGCGGCACCACGCGCTTCCGGGGAACGGAGGGGAGCTTCGCGTCGCTGCACGGGTTGGTCGGGATCATGCGATCACGGACAGCGGCTCGGAAGACGGCGTTGACGGTGTTGAAGACGGTCCGTGTCGTGCTGGCGGCGAGCCCGTGGGTCGTCAACAGTCCGGTGACCCAGCTCTGAACGTCGCCGGGCTTGATCATGCCCAGCGCTCGCTTCTCCCAGGCCGGATAGACGTAGCAGCGCAGGTGCTGTTCCACGGACTTCGCGGTGGACGGGCGGTGGGGCTGGCTGGAGCGCCACTGCTCCGCGTACTCCTTGAACGGCTTCTTCGCTGATCGCGGGTCGACGTACTGGCCGATGACAACGCTGGTGGCGACTTCGTCGAGCCAGCGCTGGGCGTCGACCTTGCGGTCGAAGTGCCGGGCGTGCTCCTTGCCGTCCTGGTCGCGGTAGCGGGCGCGCCAACTGCCGTTGGGGCGCTTCTGGATGTTGGCCAACTCAGGTTCTCCTTCTGTGGGTCAGTAGTAGCCCCCGTCTTCGATGTACTCGGTCAGGGCGCGGGCGTCGCGCTCCTCGCCCATGAGGCGGAGGCATTGGGTATGGATCCCGGTGGAGCTGTCGGGGTGGGCTTTGAGGTAGGCGGCGATGGTGGTGACGGCTCTGTGCAGCCGGTCCTGGGCGTCGCGGGATTCGTAGAAGGCTTCGACGGCTTCCTGGACGAACCGCCGGCCTTGGAGGTCGATGCCGTCCAGTGGCGGCGACATGAGCTCTTCCAGGGGCAGTTCGAAGACGCGGGCGAAGCCGAGGGCTTCGTCCAGGGTGATCTTGCGGCGGGGTTTGCCGTTCTCCATGCGCCAGACGGCTGTCTGGTTCATCGGGATGCCGGCCTTGGTCATGCGGGCTGCCAGTTCGGTGGTGCTCCAGCCTCTCGTTTCGCGTTCCAGGGCGATGCGGGCTGCGGCGTTGCCTTCGCTGTACAGCAGCGGGGCGCTGCCGGGGTCGGGCTCGGTCATCGGTCGTGTCTCCTCTCCGGTGTGGTCGGGTTCCCCGGGTCTAGTCAAAATGTACCACAGATTATGCGATTTGCATAACGGCACTTCGTGTGGGATGCTTGTTCAAAATCGCTAGCGTTCTAGTCGAAGGGGAGAGATGGACCGCTACCTGACCACCGCCGAGGTGGCCCAGCGCTACCGCACGGCCGACAGCACCGTCCGCTACTGGCGCCACATCGGATACGGGCCCAAGGGGGTGAAGATCGGCCGCCGTGTGCTCTACAGCGAGGCCGAACTCACCCGCTTCGAGCAGCGCCTGGCCAAGCAGGCCACCAGTCGCGACGACTGGACCCTGGGGGCCTGATGCGCCCAGCCCCGGAGAACGAAACGACCCCCGGCGCTACCAACGCCGAGGGCCTCGTGAACATCCCAGCAACCGAGCCATCGATTCACCACGGTGGAGGCGGGCCTGCCAGCCACAGCCCCACCGGAAGGAGTTCAGCATGAATGTTACGCCCCCGACGCCCGAGGGCGCATCCCAGCGACCCGTCTGGCCACTGGTGGCCATACCGGGCCAGCAAGGCCACTACGCGCCCGGCACGGCCCCCGTTGGGGCCACCCAGGCCGGTCCCGAAAGGCCGGAGGCACCCCCCGTCGCGCCACCCAAGGCGCTGGACTGGGGTCCGGCCGAGGGCTCGCAGACGCTGGGCGCTCTGCGTTCACAGATCGCCCGGTTCGTGATCCTGCCCTCCCCGCACGCCCTGGACGCGGTCACGCTGTGGGTGGCGGCAACGCACCTGCAAGCGGCCTGGCAGCACGCCCCGCGGCTGGCGGTGGTCGGCCCGGCCAAGCGGTGTGGGAAGTCCCGGCTGCTGGACGTGCTGACCGAGACCGTCCACGAGCCGATGCTGACGGTCAACACGACCCCGGCCGCGGTCTTCCGCTCCATCGGCGACCAGCCGCCGACACTGCTGGTGGACGAGGCCGACACGATCTTCGGCAGCGTGAAGGTCGCGGAGAAGAACGAGGAGCTGCGCGGCCTGCTCAACGCCGGCCACCAGCGCAACCGGTACGTCACCCGCGTGGTCGGCAACGACCACACCCCGCACCGCTTCGCCACCTTCGCCATGGCAGCGCTGGCCGGGATCGGCGACCTGCCGGACACGATCATGGACCGGTCGGTGGTGATCCGGATGCGCCGCCGGGCCGAGGGCGAGCGGGTCCACCCCTTCCGCTCCAAGCGGGACACCCCGGCCCTGCACGGCCTGCGGGAGCGGATCGTCTCCTGGGCCGGACCGCTGGCGGACACGGCGGCCGACCTGGAGCCGGAGCTACCGGTGGAGGACCGCGCCGCCGACACCTGGGAGCCTCTGGTGATCGTCGCCGACCTGGCCGGCGGGCCGTGGCCGGAACTGGCGCGGGAGGCGTGCGCCCGTATGGTCGCCGCTGAGGAACAGGCGGAAGAGGACAATCCCGGCGGCGCGAGGGTCCTCGCCGACATCCGGCGGATCTTCTTCGCCCGCCGCGAGCCGGACAGCCTGACCACCACCGAGCTCCTCGCCGAGTTGCGCTCGGACCCCGAGGCCCCGTGGGGGGAGTGGGGGAGGGCAGGACTGTCCGCCCGCGACCTGGGCTCGCTGCTGCGGGAGTTCGGCATCGTCTCGGGCAACGTCCGCATCGCCGACAGCACCCAGCGCAAGGGCTACACCCGCAGCAAGTTCCTCGACCCGTGGCGCCGCTACTGCCCCACCGTCCACCCCACCGCCGCGAACCCGGCACCCGTCACCGGCTGACCCGGAGGCTGTCCCCCGGTTGCCGTCCTTGCCGTCCCTGCCGTAACACCGCAGACCAGCAGGGCTCTTCGCGAGACGGCAACCGGGCCCAAGACGGCAACGCGATCATCAACAGGTCGCGTTGCCGCCCTGGGACGGCGCCCGCACCCGTCCCGTGCCGTCTTGACCGTCCCCGCCGTACCGCCGCAGGTCACACGCGGTGGCGCTGGGACGGCAGCCCCACACCCTGCCGTCCACAGGCACCCGTGTGACGGCGGCGTGCTCACCCAAGACTGCACCGTCGGCCCGCTGCCGTGACCGCCCTGACCTGCGGCTGCAACGGCCAAGACGGCAAAGACGGATCTTCCAGCAAGCCCTCCCCGTAAGGATGTTCTCCCGCATGCCCACCACCCCGATGGACGCGCACCCGGCCGCCACGGGTGCGTTCGCCCGCACCACGATCACGGTCGTGATGGCGGTCATCGCCGCGCTCGCCTTCGTCTTCTCCTTCGGCAACGTCTGGACCCTGGCGCTGCGGCTCGGCGTGCCCCGCCCGATCGCGCCGCTGATCGCACCGATGGTCGACCTGTCCGTGGTCGGCCTCCTGGTCGCCCTGCACCACCTGGCCGCCCACGGCACCGACCCCGCCCACCTGCGCTCCGCCACCCGCCTCATGCACCTGTGCGGCCTGCTCACCCTCGCCCTCAATACCGCCCAGCCCCTGCTGGCACGGCACTACGGCCGCGCCGCCATCGACACCGTCGCCCCCGCACTCCTGCTCGGCTGGGGAACCGTCGGCCCCACCCTCCTCCGCCACCTCCACACACCACCCCCACCGGCACAGCAGCGCCGACCGGCCCCGGCACCGGTCGCGGCAGCCGCCCCAGCCCGCCCTTCACCACTCAGTGCGCAGACACAGCCAAGGAACGCCAAGCCCACCACGACGGGTAAACGCACCGGACGTCCGCCGGCGGCAACCATGGACCAGCTCATCGCCATAGCCCGCCCCGCCGTCGCCGAACGCGGAATCATCACCACCGCCGTGGTCAAGCAGGCCCTAGACGACGCCGACACGCCGGTCGCCAGCGCCCGCTTGACCCAGCTGATGAAGCACCTCAAGGACGAACACGGCACCGCCGCGAAGGCTCGGCAGCCTGAGCCGGAGGCAGCCCGATCCCACCCCCCGGACGCCTGACGCCAGCCCGTAGTCCTGCTCACCCCGACCCGGCCGGGTTGGCCGGGTCGGGGTGCAGGGCCGCTTACGGCACCGCCCGATCCGGATGTGCGGATGTCCCATCGCCGGGGACTTCCGCACATCCGGGCGCCGCTCTCCTACACCCCGAACGCGGCTCGGCCAAACCGCCACCCGCCCGAACCATGACCCGTAATCGAGAGGACCCGCCCGTCATCCGCCACACCGACAACGCACCGCTGGAGACCGCCGTGAAGCCCACCCCCGACACCGGCACGGACGCCGAGGAAAGCCCCGAGCCTGCCACCAAGGCCCGTAAACTGGCTGGTCTGTGGCGGCGAGCCTTCACCAACACGGCTCCTGGCGGAGCCAGTTGTACCCAGTATCCGACTGTCGGCCGGAGTCTGGGGTCCTCCCCCCCGGGGGTGGCGGAGGAGACCCGGCGCGAGGGCGCGCCGGACGGACAAGCAGGCGCCGCCAGCGGCCCCGACCCGGACGCACTCGACGCCGTCCAGCGCGCCGTCCTCGCCGCCGCACACACCCACGACCGCGCCCACACCGCGCCGGCGAGTGAGGAAGACGCGGCGTTCATCCACGCCGGCGTCCCCGCTCTCGACGTGCCGCCGCTGACCGTCCAAGACGGTGCCCAGGCGATACCGAAGGGCAAGATCCGCCGGTTCAACGGCAAGCGCCGCACGCTGCGCGTCGGGCCGGTGGGCTTCACCGAGTCCGAGCACGCCGACCTCTTGGCAGCCGCTGAGCGGCACGGCTACGAGGGCACCTTGTCGGGCTACCTGGCGGATATCGCGCTGGCCTTCATCCGGGGCGCGTTCAGCGTCGACCTTCCGCTGCACACCGACCGGCAGGCGGTGCAGGAGTTCCGCGCGAAGGTCCGGTACGAGATCAACCGGATCGGGGTCAACGTCAACCAGATGGTCTACGTGCTGCACCGCGACGACCGGATCGAGCCGGACATCCGCGAACGCCTGGAGCGTCTGGACCGCCTCCTCACCCACATCGCCCGAGCGCTGCTCCTCCCCACCGAGACCACCGAGGTCACCGGCACCTCCGAGGACGTGTGCGGATGATCCCCTCGGTGAAGAAGCCCGGTAGCAATACCCGCGGACTGCTGGCCTACCTCTACGGTCCCGGCCGGCACGACGAACACCTCGACCCGCGCATCGTGGCGTCCTTCAGCCCGCGCGGCCTGCCCGACCCCGGCCGCGACCAGGACGCGACCCTCACCCAGCTCGGCCGGATCCTCGACGCCCCCGTCAAGCTCCGCAACGAAGGCTTCGGAAGGAAGGTCACCGACCACGTCTGGCACTGCCCCGTCCGCACCGCGCCCGGCGACCGGTACCTGTCGGACGCCGAATGGGGCGAGGTCGCCCGCCGTATCGTCCACGCCGCCGGCATCGCCCCCGACGGCGACCCCCTCGCATGCCGCTGGATCGCGGTGCGGCACGCCGACGACCACATCCACATCCTGGCCACCACCGTCCGCGAAGACGGCCGACGCCCCAAACTCCACAACTGCGGCATCCGCGCCCAGGCCGAAGCCCGCGCGATCGAGACCGAACTCGGCCTCCACCAGGTCACCCCCGGCGACCGGACCGGGGACCGCCGCCCCACCCAGGCCGAGATGCACAAGGCCGACCGCCTGGGCTGGGAGACGACCAGCCGCGCATGGCTCCAGGAACGCATCCGGGCCGCGATCCCGCACGCCGCCAGCGTCGAGGAACTGTTCGCCTACCTTGAGGCCGACGGCGTCGAGGTGAAGGTCCGCCGTTATCCCTCCGGCGACCTCCAGGGCTACAGCGTCGGCCGCCCAGGAGATGTGAAGGCCGACGGCGAGCAGGTCTACATCTCCGGCAGCAAGATCGCCCCCGACCTGTCCCTGCCCAAACTCCACGACCGCCTCGCCGCAGGGCAGCCCGAGCAGCACCCGACGGCCCGCCGCAACCGGCCCGCTACCTGCTGGCAGCGCGCCACCGACGCCCTCGACACGCTCCACGACCATCTCACCGCCGACGACGGCAGCGGTGGCAGCCGGAACGCGAAGGAGGCGGCGCAGGGGCAGATCGCCGCGCTGGGAGAGCTCATCGACGCCATCGCCCAGACCGCACCGGCCGAGCTGCGAAGCCAGCTGCGGTCCGCAAGCAGGGAGTTCGCTCGCGCCCAACGCTCCCGCATCCGCGCTGACCACCACACCGCTACTGGCCTGCGTCAGGCGGCACGCGACATCGTCCACGCCGGGGACGGTGCCGATGGCAGCGCGTTCGCCGTCCTGCTCACCGCCCTGGTCTGGTCGGCGATCCTGGCCGCCCGCTGGCACCAGGCCCAAGGCCACCAGCAGCAGGCCGAAGCCGCCCGCACCACCGTGATCCACCTGCAAGCCGCCTACGACCAGGCCGCCACACCACACCTCACCGCACTCACCCACCGCCAACCCACCCCGGAGACCACCAACACCCTCGCCGGCGCGGTCCGCTCCGCCATCCCCGACCACGCCGACCGCATCCTCACCGACCCCAACTGGCCAGCCCTGGCCACCGTCCTCGCCGACGCCCACGCAGCCGGCCACCCACCCCGCACACTCCTCGCCGAAGCCGCCGCACGCCGCGAACTCACCACAGCCCGCCAACCCGCCAAAGTCCTCCTCGGCCGCATCCAACACACCACCCGCAACCCCGCCCCCAACCCCCGCGCCGAAGCCGCCCGCCTCCGCTCCCACGCCGCAGGCAACCTCCCCCGCCCGAACAACCCCCAGCCCGCCACACGACCGACCAGCCCCGCAACCGAACCCCGACAGCGCCACGGGCGCTGAAGCATCCTCGCGCCCGATGCAGAAGCCGAGGGCACGACGCAGGATCGAACCGCTAGTCACTCAAGGCTTGTCCGTGCACTGCTCCGGCAGAGCAGCCAAGCCGCCTGGTGGTCCCGAGAGTCTGCGACGAGATCACCCGTTGCGCCGCTCGGCGCCGGCCGGCCAGACGACCTCGATGGGGAGGCCGAGGGCGCGAGCGTCCTCGACCACATCGGCTGTGCCGCCTCCTTTGGTGCCGGGAGGCATGCCGTCCCAGACGGCGACGAGCCGGTCGGCCCGACGCAGCAGTTCGTTGTTGGCGGCTTCGTAGGCTTCCCGGCCGGCTGTGTCATGGTCCATCACCACCACCTCGGCGGCTTCTGCCAAAAGCCGGTCGAATCGTGCGGCGTGCGGTTCTTTGACCTTGGTCTCTCGGTAGTCGCGTGAGGGGATCACGGCGACGAGGCGCCCGCCGGCGTCCAGGACAGCCTCGGCGAACAAGGAGTCCGACCCGGCGGCGATACAGGAGACGCCGACGAGTTCGCCGTCGGCCAACTCGTCCACGAGTTGGCCGAGTGCAGCTCTGACAAGGGGCACAGAAGCGTCGGTGAGGTCCATATGGCCGGTCACGGCAAGGATGGTCACGGTGTCCCCTGTCAGTCGGCGAGTTGCTCGCGGAGCCTAGCGCGCGCTTCTCGGACGGGTGCCGACGTTCCGTGGCCCACCGTGTAGGCGTACAGCTCGGCCATGCCCTCCCGGACGCGACCGGAGTGGACCCGCTCGGCGACGTCACAGGCTGCGTGGGTTTCGGCGACGGCCGCCGCGAGATTCCCGGACAGGAAGTAGACCTCGGCCAGGCCGAGGCGGTCCAACGCGTGTGATCTCCCCGCCTCCGGTCCTCGGCGAGCGAGCGCGGTGCGGATCTGCTCCTCGGCGTGTTCTGCATGGAGTCGCGGATCTTGCCGGGCCAATTCCAGATAGCGGCCGCCGGTGACCCCCGCCAGTTCCGCTTCATCGAAGTAGCTGATCCAGTAGGGCTCATCGAGCTCGGCATCGGCCAGCACGTGGCGGGCCTGTTCAGTAGCCCGGTTGAATGCCGCTGTCCTCCCCAGGGCGGCCAATGCCCACGCCTCTCGCGTAGAGAGCATCGCGCGCAGGCGTGGACCGGCTTCGCTGCGGACCCCGTCCTGTGCGAAACGAACGAGTTCCAGGGCGTCCGTCGGGCGGTTCGCGTAGAGCATCTGGCGGGCCATGCCCGCCAGGGTGTTGGCGCCCCAGAGACGGTCCCCAGCAGCGTGCGCGGCCCGAAGGCTGAGCCGGTAATAGTCCTGCGCCCGCCGTTGGAGCCCCGCATCCCACGCCATACCTGCCGCGGTGCCGGCCAGTTGGGCCATCACCGCGTGCAACCGCTGCTCAACGAGCGGGGCTTGGTGTTCCTGGAGCAGCGCGGTCACTTCCTGGAGCTGGCCGAGGACGGCCCGGCGCCGCAATCCGCCGCCGTACTTGTGGTTCCAGGTACGGAACGCTTTCGCCGTCTCCTCAAGCTGCTCAACGTCGCGGATTCCCAGCCGACCCGGGCGGGTTCGGCGCGATCCTGTCTCACCAGGCAGCATCCACCCTTCCAGCGAGTCCAGCAGGAGGGGCCCCGTCATCACTGTGGCGGCGACGGCTCGGGCCAGTCCGCGTCGGTTCATTGTCAGATCGACCCGCGTGAGTTGATCCGCCAGTTCGACTGTGTCGCCGTTCTGCCAGGGGCCGTCCATGCGAGCTGTCACCTCGGGAGTCTCAGAGCGGGCCGGATCGGCCTCCTCCGTTTCCCAGGGGCGGGCGGCGAGACCGATGAGCCGGCCGGGGATGTGCAGGCCGTCGGCGATGCGGCACAGCACGTCGTACGAGGCCACGCAGGCCTGCCCGTTCATGATGGTCGACACCTTGCCGGGTGTTAATCCGCACGCCAATGCGATGCGGTTCTGGGAGAGCCCACCGTGCTTCTTGAGGAGCTTGAACGCCTCGGCGAAGTCGTGTTCGCTCAGCGCCTGGCGGAGATCGTTCCTGGTCAGGATGTCCGTGGGAATCGGTGTGGCGTTCACGAGCCAGCTCCGGAGGTGTGCGGCGCCCCAGCTCCCAGGGCGGAACAGCGGTGTTACCGCCTCGGTAATCCCCGGCGGTCATGGTGACGAAACGGCGTGAGCGACACGCTACTCACAGGAACCGATCACCGAAACGGACTGGGGAATTCTCATGCTGAACCTGCCCCGTCGCGTGGGAACCTCGACCCGCGGGCCGCATCGTCAGGTCTGTGCCGATGAGGTGAACGGCCAGTGAGCCTCACGCAGGCGGACCGACGAGACACGCTGAACGACCACACCATCGAGTCGCCGTCAACGGCGACCTTCGACGCCCCGCGACCTCAGCAAGGCAGCTCGGCTGCCATCTGCGCGCGTCCGGTTGGCACGGGCGTAGCCGCCCTTCGTAGAGCGTCGGCGATGAGGTCGCACCTGCTCCTCCCTCGACGAGAGGAATGGGTCTCGTGACCAGGACGGCACATGCTGGTGTGGGCGCCACCCTCGTTGCTCCTGTACCGGCGTTGACTGACTCCATCTGCGACGAGCTCGCGGTGCGGATCTCCATCGGCGCGGGCACGGGCAGTGCCGTCGAAGGTGGTCTCGATGGTCAGTGGGTGGGGCGGCTTCGTCACATTGGCGCGGCGAAGCTGCGTTTGTGGGGGCTGGCTGCGCTGGTGGATGACGCGCAGCTTCTGATCAGTGAGCTGGTCACCAATGCCCTGCGGTACGGCAAGGGCGGTGAGGTCGAGTTCCGTCTGGTCATCACCTTGCGGGGGTTGTTGATCGCGGTGGACGACGGCTCGGCACACCGTCCGCGGTTGAGCGTGGCCGGCGCGGGTGACGAGACCGGTCGCGGGCTCTACCTCGTGGCGGCGTTCGCTGATGACTGGGGTGTGAGTCCCGACGGGCGGGCGACTTGGTGCACGCTGAGCGTTGCGGGGGCGAGCCGGTGACCGTTCGCACCCGTCGCCCCGTGACGCCAGGAGCCGGTACGAGGACCTGGTGGCCGACCGGTCCCGAGTCCGAGGAGCCAGCTGTTTCCCGGTGGCTGCCGCCGCTGGACGCGGCCGGTTTGACCGATGTGCTCGGCCTGCTGCGCCGCTGGGCGTGGACCGGCGCGGACAGCGAAGCCCTGCTGGACGACGTCGCGACAGCCCTGGACGACGTGGCTCCGTGCGAGGAGGACGTCGAGGAGATCGTCCAGCGGTTGCGCGGCCACCTGATGCGGCTGGTGGACATCGCGGTGTCCGCCCGGGTGTGGCAGACGTCGGCCTACGCCGACACCCTTATCCAGCGGGCGCGGGTGCTGCGGGCGGAGGAGATGCCCGACGACCACCGCCGTGCCGTTGCGCACCTGCGGCGCATGGCCTGGATCCTGGGTGACCTGCTGGACCAGCTCGTCACGCACGACTCCGTCAAGGGGGCGGCGTGACCACCACCGGCCGGGCCCGCTGCCGGCGCGCGCCCCGGCCGCCACCATCCCCCTGGCAGGCCCCGCCAAGGCCGGCCAGCAGACACCTCCGCCCGGTCTCTCCGCGCTGACGCGGTGGCCCAAGGTGCGGCTGAACAGCAAGTACGTCCCTCCCGGCCGTAGCAGGCCGACTTCACAACACACCGAAGGAGACAGACCCCGTGACGATCCTTGCCGAGGACACGTTGGTGGCCCAGGAAGCCGACCTGCTCGGCCGCCTCAAGGCCATCCTGGACGGCCACCCCGCCGGCGCCGCCTTCCGGCTCCTCCTGGCACCCGCCGACCTGCCGGTGGCCGACGACGAGGTCCTGGTCCAGGAGATCGACACGGACCGGGGCGTGGTGGAGCTGCACCCGCGCAAGCTCAGCGACGTCAACCTCGACGACGTGCTGCACGCCGCCCAGGTGATCGACCCGGCGGACCAGGCGCTCGCGCTCCACGCGGGCTCCCCGAGGGCCGAGTGGTGCAAGGACGAGGTCATCGACGGCCGTACCACCCACCTCTACATGCTGTGAAGCCTGTCATGCATCCCCCATCGCAGCGCGAAACGGCCTTCACCCTCTACACCCGCCTGAGCACCGCGGTCGTGCCGCGCCGCCGGCCCGGGCCGGAGATGGAACTCGCCCACCTGCCGCAGGCCTTCAACGAGGAGTGGATCGCCTCGTTGGCGATCCCTACCGAAGACAAGGTCCCCGGCCAGACGGTGGCGCTGGTCGACGCAACCGGCTTCCACCGCGAGGTGGCCGAGGAGGCTGTCGCCGCCGCCTACGCCCAGCGCCCGCGCACCCGGGTCTTCGAAAGCATCCACGCCCAGTCCGACGGCTGGTACAGCCTGCTTGCCCTCCGCCTGGCCGGATTGCTGCGCCGGCGGGTCATCGCCACCCTGTACGAGTCCCGCGCCGGAGACCTCAACCTCGGCGCCCACGACGACCAGTGGGACGGCGTCATCGTGCAGATCCGCGGGGCGAAGACCTGGCGGCTGTGGCCGCAACCGCACGGGCAGCCGCGCGAACTGCTGACCCGCGCCGGCGACGTACTCCTGCTGCCCCAGGGCGTCACCCATCAGGTCACGACCCCGGACTACTCCGTGCACCTCGTCCTCGCCGTGACCGACGAACCCCTCACCGCCACGGCCTCATGACGACCGCCCGCCGGCCCGATCCGAGTCCGGACCGGCGGGCGGTCCCCCACCCGACACGGACCGGACGGCTCTGGCACCCCCTGCCATCCGGCAGCGTCCATTTGACGCACAGCGCACACACCAAGAAGGAGAGCACTGGTGCCTGACATCCCCAGTACGACGAACGACATGGACCAACTGGATGACGGTGGGCGTCAGTTGCGTGACGCGATGGTACGGCGCCTGATCGAGTCCGATGCCGTCCGGGATCCCCGGGTCATCGCCGCCTTCCGCGCCGTGCCGCGGCACCTGGCCACCCCCGACGTGGAAGTGGCCAAGACGTACAACGCGGAGTTCGCGGCCGTGACCAAGACGGATGCGACCGGCGTGGACATCAGCTCGGTGTCGGCGCCGCGCGTCCAGGCCATGCAGATCGAGCAGGCCGGGATCGAGCCGGGGATGACGGTA
The DNA here is from genome assembly GCF_036353415.1 of Actinacidiphila polyblastidii. NCBI lineage: Bacteria > Bacillati > Actinomycetota > Actinomycetes > Kitasatosporales > Streptomycetaceae > Actinacidiphila > Actinacidiphila polyblastidii. The sequence goes on along the minus strand of NZ_JAZEWV010000011.1, from coordinate 121,892 downwards.
CTGGAGATCGGCTCCGGGGGTCCCAACGCCGCCTACCTCGCCGAGATGGTCGGCGACGCCGGCCGGGTCGTCACCATGGACATCGACTCTGAGGTGACGGATCGCGCGACGGCCTTCCTCGCGGCGACCGGCTATCGAAACGTCCGGGTCCTCACCGCCGACGCCGAGGATGGTGCCGCCGGCGACGGACCGTTCGACCGGATCGTCGTCACGGTGCAGGCCGCCGACATCCCTCCCGCCTGGGTCCGGCAGCTCAAGGACGGAGGCCGATTGGTCGTTCCGCTGCGGATGCGCGGCATGACACGCACCGTCGCGTTCGTCCGCGACGGCCACCGGCTGGTCAGCGACGGCTTCGAGCTGTGCGGCTTCGTCCCGATGCAAGGCGCCGGCCAGAACCGTGTCCAGCTCGCGGTCCTGCACGACGAGGAGGGCGAACAGATCGCCCTGCGCCTCGACGGGCACCCCGAGCCGGACACCAAGGCGCTCGCCGCGGCCTTGTTCACGCCGAGGGCAACGGCGTGGTCGGGAGTCACGCTGGGCGGCACGGAGTCCAACGAGCACCTGGACCTCTGGCTGACAACGGCGCTGGACAACCTGCCGTTGATGGCGGCGAAGCCCGGCGCGCGCAAGCGCGGACTGGTCACGTCCGCCTCCCCCCTCGGTGTCCCGACCCTCGTGGACGACGGCAGCTTCGCCTATCGCACGGTGCGGGCCACCGAGGCCGAAGACCGCTACGAGCTCGGCGCGATCGGACACGGCCCGCACGCGCAGCAACTCGCCGAGCGGCTGGCCTCCGAGATCCGGACCTGGGACCGCGAGCACCGCGGCGACCGCGCCCGCATCGAGGTTCACCCGGCGGCCACGCCGGACGAACAGCTTCCCGTAGGCCGCCGGATCGAACGGCGGCACACCCGGGTCACGATCACCTGGCCGTAGCCGCGTACCGGGCCCGCGGCCAGGCGGCACAGCACATCACCACCCACCCTTCAGGAGGAACGAGATGGCACAGCAGAACACCGGCACCGTCCTCAAGGCGGCGACGGACTACCGCACGGACAGCGACTTCGACCTCGACATCCAGACCATCGGCGCGGCCCCCGTGCTGGGCTCGCTGCTGAACGACACGAGTGACAACTGCACCTCCACCTGCCAGTCCGCCTGCGCCAACAGCACCTGCATCGGCGGCTGACGATCCCGGGGCCGGGCGGGGGTTTCCGCCCGGCCCCGGGGCCCGTAGAAGGAAGGAGGCACGATGTATCACGTGCTTGACGCCGGCATGATCCGGGCGTCGGTCATACCGATGGCGGCCACGGTGCCCTCCTGGCCCAGGGACTTCGCCGACACCGAGCAACTGCGCGAGTGGATGGGGCAGGTCTGGGCGGACGGCTTCCGGGCCGAGGCCATCACCCACGCCGCGCCCTCGCTCGCCCAGGCCGTCGGCAAGGCGCTCGGCGGCACCGCGCAACCGCCGCGCATCGCGAGCACCGCGCGTTCCCTGGCCCGGTATCTGCTGCGCATGCAGTACCGCGCCACCCCGTTCGGCCTGTTCGCGGGACCCACCACGATGAGCCTCGGGCCGAAGGCGTACGTCCGATGGGGCACGGAACACCGGGTGTTCGCCGAGGCGGACGCCGGGTGGCTGCACGAGATCATCAGGGCGCTGGAGGGCGACCACGCCGTACTCCGGGATCTGACCGTCGTCGCGGATCCGACCTGGGTCGCGCGGGGCGAGCGCATCGTCGTGTCCTGCCAACCCGGCAGTGACGGCCCGACGAGCACCAGCCTGCGGCGCACGCGGGCCGTCGAGAAGACCCTCGCGCTGACCCGTACTCCGATCCCCGTGCATGACCTCGTGGACAAGGTCCATGCGGACTACCCCGACACGCCCGTGTCCGCCATCGAGGCGATGGCTGCTGAACTGGTGGCCCACCACGTCCTACTGACCGGCCTTCGGCCGCCGATGACGACCGGGGACACGCTCGGCCACCTGGTTACCCAACTCGAACGCGTGGAGAGCGAATTACCCGGGCGGCTCAGTCGGATCCACGGCATGCTGCATCGCCACGACGCTGCCCGCCCTGACGATCAGGCCGGCCTTCGCGCGCAAGCAACCGCTGCGATATCCGGACTGGTGCCGACCACGAAGCGGCCTCTGGTGGTCAACACCCGGCCCGACGTCGAGATCGTGCTACCCGAACCGGTCGCGCGCGAGGCCGAGCAGGCGCTGAGGGTCATGGCCCGCATCACCCCGTATCCGAACGGCTCACCGGCCTGGAACGACTACCGCACCCGGTTCCTGGAGCGCTACAGCATGGGCACCGCCGTGCCGCTGCTGGACCTCACCGACCCCGACACCGGCCTCGGTCTTCCCGTCGGCTACCGGGGAAGTGTGCTGCCTCGCCCCGTTCTCGGCACGACACCGCGGGACGAGTACCTCCTCTCGCTCGCGCAAGACGCCGCGCTCACCGACCGGCGTGAGATCACCCTCACCGACGAGGACATCCAGGCCCTGTCCGCCGGAGAACCGGCCTACGTCCCGGCCCACGTCGAGCTGTGCTTCACCGTGCTCGCTCGATCCCAACACGACCTGGACGAGGGAACGTTTGCCCTGTCCACCGCGGGATTGTCGCTGGCCGCCGGTACGACCACCGGCCGGTTCTTGTGGACGCTGACGCCTGACGAGCTGGCCCGACGCACGGGTGTGTACAGGGGACTGCCGACGCTGACCGCCGGCGCGGTGCGCGCGCAGGTCTCGGCGCCCCCGATGAAGCAGCAGACGTACAACGTCGGGCGGGCCCCCGTGGCCGCGCCCGAGGTGATCGCCGTCGGCGAGCACAACCCGGCCGCCACCATTGAGCTGACCGACCTGGGCGTAGTGGCCGACGCCCGCCGCCTCTCCCTCGTGTCGCTGTCCACGGGCCGCGTCATCGAACCGTCGGTGATGAACGCGGTCGAACTCAGCCACGCCACCCACCCGCTGGTGCGTTTCCTGTGCGAGGTCCACCGCTCCCATACCGCCATCCTCGTCCCCTTCGCCTGGAGCGCCGCCGCCCGCCTTCCCTTCCTGCCCGAGGTCCGCCACGGCCGCACCATCCTGTCCGCCGCCTGCTGGCGGCTTCGCTCAAGGGACCTGGGCGACGACGGCAACTGGGCGATTCGGTTCACCAACTGGCGCATCACCTACGGCGTTCCCCGGACGGTCTATGCCGGTTCCGACGACCAGCTGCTCCGGCTCGATCTCGACCTGGCCGCCCACCGGGACCTGCTGCGGCAAGAGGTGAACCGCCGGCGCACCGTCGTGCTCCACGAAGCACCAGACGACGCCGCGTTCGGCTGGATCGGCCACGCCCACGAAGTGGTGCTGCCCTTCGCCGCCGACCAGCAACCCCAACCCGCGCCCGCCCGGCGCCGTGCTGTCGTGGCGCAGCACGGCGACGCGCGTGTCCCGGGCGGTTCGGATCAGGCGCTGGTGAAGCTGTACGGCACCGCGGCCCGCGCGCCGGAACTGCTGACCGGGCACCTCCCGCGTCTGCTCGCGGACTGGGGCGCCGACCCCGCCGCCTGGTTCGTGCGATACGCCGATCCCGAACCGCATGTACGGCTGCGACTGCGTCTCCCGGCCGGCGATTCGTTCGGCGCGGCGGTACGGAAGGTGGCGGACTGGGCCTCAGGGCTCCGGGAGCAGGGCGTGGTCCAGCGCGTGGCGTGGGACACCGACCACCCGGAGACGGGCCGGTATGGCACCGGCCTGGTGCTGGAGGCCGCGGAGGCGTACTTCGCCGCCGACTCCGCCGCAGCGCTCGCGCAGATGCTCATTGCCCCCGCCGACTACCAGCCAGCAGTGGCCGCGGCCTCGTTCGTGGACATCGCCATCGCCCTGCTGGGTTCCCGCCGGTCCGGACTGGACTGGCTGGCCCGCACCCTGCTGCGCACCGACGGCGACGCGCTGCCCCGGCACGTTCAGGCCCTCGCCATCCGGCTCACCCGCCCCGAAGCCCGCGCCGATCTCGCCGGACTCGCCGTGATGAAGGTGTGGGAAGTACGGCGTCATGCCCTGCTCCAGTACCGCGGGGCGCTGGAGAGATCCGGAGCTGATCCGACCGACGTACTGCCGTCCCTCCTGCACATGCACCACAACCGCGTCGCGGGCATCGACCCCGCAGCCGAAGCCCGCTGCCGCCGCACCGCCCGCGCGGCAGCCCTCTCCTGGACCGCCCGCCCCGAAGGAGCCCCGCGGTGACCGCAGCCCTACCAGTGATCGACACCACCTTGTCGTCCCGGCAGTCCCTCGCCCACGGCCCCCTCGGAGCCGCCCTGTTGTCCATCGAGCGGGCCCGTCGCAGCACCGACACCTGGGAGGCGGTGCACCAGCGCCTGTCCGACACCGGACCCGTGATCGACGGCCCGGACGCCAGCCTCTACCTCGGCGCCCCCGCGATGGCCTTCGTCCTGCACCTGGCCGCCGACGGCACCGGCCGGTACGCCGGAGCCCTCGACACGCTCGACGGCATCGTGGCCGCCCATGCCCGGCGGCGCCTGGCTGCCGCGCACGACCGTATCGACGCCGGCCGTCTCACCGAGTTCGCCGAGTACGACCTGTTCCGCGGCCTCACCGGAATCGGCGCCCTGCTGCTGCGCCGACAGCCGCGCGGACCGGAGACCAAGGCCGTCCTGGAGTATCTCGTCCGCCTGACCGAGCCGATCTCCGTCAACGGCGCTCCCCTGCCGGGGTGGTGGGTCGGCCACGCCCCGGCCAACAACAAGGCCGCTATGCCCGGCGGCCACGCCAACGCCGGCATGGCCCACGGCATCACCGGCCCGCTCGCACTCCTGGCCCTGGCGATGCGCGCCGGAACCATCGTGAACGGCCACGAGGCCGCCCTGCTGCGCATCTGCCGCTGGCTCGACGAGATACGCCAGCACGACCACCAGGGAGTCCGCTGGCCCCGCTGGATCAACCAGAACGGCCCCGCCCCGGCCCTGCCCGCCGCACCATCCTGGTGCTACGGCACACCGGGCCTGGCCCGCGCCCAACAACTCGCCGCCATCGTCACCGGCGACCACGACCGCAAACGGATGGCCGAACGCGCCCTGCTGCACTGCATGACCGACCCCCACCAGCTCAACCGGATCGGCAACCGGGGCCTGTGCCACGGCTTCGGCGGCATCCTTCGCACCGTGCTGCGCGTCGCCGAAGACGCCGACACACCAGACGCCTTCACCACCCGAATCGGCCTGCTCACCGGCAGATTCCTCACCGCCGGCACGCCCGAAGAGGACGGGTTCCTCGAAGGAAAGACCGGCGCGGCCCTCGCCTTCCAGGACGCCGAATCCAACGGCGCCGCCATACCCCAGGGGCACTGGGACTCCTGTCTGCTTCTCGCCTGACTCCGCTGATCGAAGGACGCCCGCCCATGGACCCGGACCACTGGCACCAGCACAACGTCGTCTTCATCGACCGCGAGAGCGGCAAGCGCGCCATCACCGAACGCCTCGGCCCGGCCCTGCTCGCGGCCGAGGAAGCCAAGCAGCTCGACGGCTGGTGGTTCATGAACAAGCAGCCCTGGCCGCTGCGTTACCGCGCCGCGCAGCCGTCACCGCTGGTCGAGTCGGTCCTGAGCGACCTCGTTGCCGACGGCACGGTGGCTTACTGGCAGTCCGGCATCTACGAGCCGGAGGCCACCGCCTTTGGCGGAGCCCTCGCCATGGACGCCGCCCACGACCTCTTCCACGAGGACAGCCGCCACCTGCTCACCTACCAACCCGGCCCCGGACACCTCGGCCGCCGCGAGACCACCGTCCTCCTGATCAGCGCCATGATGCGCGCCGCCAACCTGGACTGGTTCGAGCAGGGCGACGTATGGGCCAAGGCCGCCGCACTCCGGCCGACCACCCACTTCACACCGGAGCAGGCTGCCGCCCTCATGCCGGCGATGCGCGCCCTGATGACCGTCGACGCCTTCAGCCTGTGCCGAGCGGGCGGTCCGCTCCACCGGCACGGCGAGTGGGTGGCTGCCTTCGAACGAGCTGGAACGACCCTGGCCTACCTCGCATCCGACGGCGGCCTGTCGCGCGGTCTGCGCGCCGTCATCGCCCACCACGTGATCTTCCACGCCAACCGAGCCGGCCTCCCCCTGCACGACCAAAGCGCCCTGCTCACCACCGCACGAGAGGCGATCATGGGATCAAGCGACAACACCCCGTCGCCAGCTGAGGCCACGCCCAAAAAACCTCTAGCTTCGGAGCGGTGACCACCGCATCGTCGCCCTCAACCGGGCCGGGGCCGCACGACTCCGAAACGACCTGATCGACCCGATCCGCTACTCCGGATACGCCCGCACGCCCGCCGTAGAAACCGCGTTGCGCCCCGTCCCCTCGCCACCTGTTGGTGAACAGCTTCCGCTCATTCCCTCAGGTTGCCTCCGGCCGCGGATCCCGCGGGCACCGCGTCCTCCTTGCTCGCCGGCGGGGGCGGGGACTGGAACAGGGCGACGCAGCCCCCGGTGGCGCAGAGCAGCAGGGGAACGGCGAAGGCAAGGTGCGCGCCCATCGGGAGCAGGACTCCGACAGCGAATCCGGCCAGGCCGTAGCCGACTCCGTTAGCCGCGTACAGGGAGGAGAAGCCCGCGCTCCAGGCCGACTTGGGCAGGTCCTGCTGGAGGGACAGGGAGCGGGCGGTGAGCTGGGGTGCGGCGAACATCCCGGCCGCGACGACGCAGACGGCCACCACGGGGAGGCTGGGAATCAGCGCGGCGGGCAGCAGGACGGCGAGCAGCACCAGGAGCAGGGTGATCGCCTGGCGGTGGATACGGCCCGGCCACCGGCGCATGCCGTACGCCAGACCGCCCAGCAGGCTCGCGATGGAGTACCCGGTGAACAGCACACCGGCCAGGGACGCCGCCGAGCCGATGGAGTCCAGTGTGGGCGGCACCGCCGTGTCGAGCACGCCGCCGGCGAAGCCTCCGACCAGGCCGAGGCCGAGTGAGGGCAGTGCCGCGCGCCACAGCATGCGGCCGAGCGCCGTGCTGGACGGCCGCTCGTCACCGGTGGCGGGCGGGGCGGTCGGAAGCCGCAGCGCGGTGAGTCCCGCGGTCGCCGCCAGCAGGGCAATGACGGCGAGTGCCGGCCGCGCGTCGGCGAGCGCGACCAGGCCGGCCGCACCCGCCGGCGCGACCGTCCAGGCCAGTTCCAGCAAGGTGGTGTCCAGGCTCATCGCCGGGTGCAGCAGCCGCTGGTTCATCAGCATCGCCGCCTCGGTGATCGCCAGCGCACCGGCGGGCAGTGCCCGCCTGCTATCGAAGCGGCAACGGGCGGTTGCCCGTCCCCCGTTCCTCAAACCGGCCGGATGTCCTCCGACAGCCAGTTCCGGCCGGAGTGTTCCGGGTGAAGCCGGGTACTCGCTGGCCGGCACATCAGTGTCGGCACACCGGGGAACGACCGACGACGGGTGACACCTTCATGAACCACCGCTCACGGCTCGCACGGCAGGTACAGCGGGCCACAACGAGGTGCCCGCCCCGGGAGATACCCCGCCGGTTGTGCGCCGTGCTGGCCGACGGGCTGCCGGTCGACGCGGTGACCCTCTCGCTGCTCACCGACACCCCCGCGCGCCAACTGCTGTGCGCGTCCAACGACATGGCGATCGCGCTGGAAGAGGTGCAGTTCACCGTCGCGGAAGGACCGTGCATCACCGCGGCGGCCACCGGCGAGACCGTGCACCTGACCGAACTGGCCGCAGAGACCGAACGCTGGCCCCTGTTCGTGACCGCGCTGCGCGAGAAGCAGCCGGAGATCGGGGCCGTCCACGCCTTCCCGATGTGGCTGGGGGACTACGTCCTCGGCGCGATGGACCTCGCCTGCCGCGACCCGGCGGGCATGCCCGCCGAAGCGATCGAGGAGGCCGTCGGCGCCGTCGAGGCCACGTCCGCGGCCCTCGTACCCGCTCAGCGCCTGCTCCTGGAGGAGGACGAGCATCCGCCCTGGGAGCCCGCCGACGTCATCGGCGCCCACTGGTCCACCACCCACCGGGCCGTCGGCGTCGTGGCGGCCCGCCAGATGACCACCCCGGACAACGCCCTGGCCCTCATGCGGGCCCGCGCCTTCGCCACCGGCCAGACACTCGCGGAGATCACCGCCGACATCCTCTCGCCCTGAGCCAGGTGCGTTCGAGATCGCATTGAGGCTCTGACCAGGCAATGAGTGGCACCGACGAAAACGGAGATGCGCGCAGTAGCGGTGCCGCCACTGATACGCCGGATCTGTCCGCCCGCCGGACGAGCGGCTTCAGGTCGAGGGCGGCTCACCTTGACGCACTCCGCGACCGAAAAAGCTGCAGACAGCCGATCCGAGCATCCCTCCGCGCATCGGCTTGACCAAGGAGCAACAGCATGGCGAATGAGAAGTCCGGCAGCACCGCACGGCACGACCGGTCGGTGCCGGATCCGGTCGCGGAGCAGGCAGGATGGGACGAGGTCGATGTCCGGGCGGTCGACACCGTGCGGCTGCTCGCGGCCGACGCCGTCCAGAAGGTCGGCAACGGTCACCCGGGCACGGCGATGAGCCTGGCGCCGCTGGCGTACCTGCTGTTCCAGAACGTCATGCGGCACGACCCGGCCGACGACCGGTGGCTGGGCCGGGACCGGTTCGTGCTGTCCTGCGGGCATTCGAGCCTGACCCTGTACATCCAGCTCTACCTGGCCGGCTTCGGCCTGGAGCTGTCCGACATCGAGGCGTACCGCACCTGGGACTCGGCCACACCCGGGCACCCCGAGCACCGGCACACCCGCGGTGTGGAGATCACCACCGGACCGCTGGGCCAGGGCCTGGCCAGCGCGGTCGGCATGGCGATGGCGGCACGGCGCGAGCGCGGCCTGCTCGACCCGGACGCCGAGGCCGGGACCAGCCCGTTCGACCACCACGTCTACGTGATCGCCTCCGACGGGGACATGATGGAAGGCGTCACCGGCGAGGCAGCGTCCCTGGCCGGCCACCAGGAGCTCGGCGACCTCATCGTGTTCTACGACTCCAACCACATCTCGATCGAGGACGACACCGACGTCTCCTTCAGCGAGGACGTCCCGGCCCGCTACGCCGCGTACGGCTGGCACGTGCAGACCGTGGACTGGACCTCGACGGGCAGCTACGTCGAGGACGTCGACGCCCTGCTGGCGGCCACCCGGTCGGCCAGGGAGGAGACCGGCCGCCCCTCGCTGATCATGCTCCGCACCCTGATCGGCTGGCCGGCGCCGAACAAGCAGAACACCGGCAAGGCGCACGGTTCCGCGCTGGGCGAGGACGAGGTCGCCGCCACCAAGGCGCTGCTCGGCTTCGACCCCGAGCAGCACTTCACCGTCGAGGACGAGGTACTGGCCCGCACCCGGCAGGCCGCCGACCGCGGGCGGCAGGCGCACGCCGAGTGGGACGAGAGGTTCGCGGCCTGGCGGACCGCGAACCCCGAGCGCGCCGCGCTGCTGGACCGCCTCCAGGAGCAGCGACTGCCCGACGGCTGGACCGACGCGCTGCCGGCCTTCCCCGCCGACACCAAGGGCATGGCCACCCGGGCGGCCTCCGGCAAGATCCTGAGCGCGCTGGCGCCGGTCCTGCCGGAGCTGTGGGGCGGCTCGGCCGACCTCGCCTCCAGCAACAACACCACCATGGACGACGAGCCCTCGTTCGTGCCGTCCGACCGGCAGACCAAGGACTGGAAGGGCGGCCCCTACGGGCGCACGCTGCACTTCGGCATCCGCGAGCACGCCATGGGCGCGATCCTGGGCGGCATCGCCCTGCAGAGCCTGACCCGGCCCTACGCCGGCACCTTCCTGACCTTCTCCGACTACATGCGCCCCGCGGTACGGCTCGCCGCCCTGATGCAACTGCCGGCCACCTACGTCTGGACCCACGACTCCATCGGGCTCGGCGAGGACGGCCCCACCCACCAGCCCGTGGAGCACCTGGCCGCGCTGCGCGCCATCCCAGGCCTCGACGTGGTGCGTCCCGCCGACGCCAACGAGACCACCGCCTGCTGGCAGGCCATCCTGGAGCACGGCGACCGTCCCGCCGGGCTGGTCCTGTCCCGGCAGAACCTGCCGGTCCTTAACCGCGACAACGGCGAACACGCCCCCGCCGAAGGAGCGGCCCGCGGCGCATACGTCCTCGCGGACCCGGCCGGCGGCGCGGCGCCCGAGGTGATCCTGGTCGCCACCGGCTCCGAGGTACAGATCGCCCTGGACGCCCGTACCCTGCTGGCCGCCGACCGCCTGGCGGTGCGGGTCGTGTCGATGCCCTGCCGGGAATGGTTCGCCGCCCAGCCGGCGGAGTACCAGGACCACGTCCTGCCGCCGGACGTACGGGCCCGGGTCAGTGTGGAGGCCGCCATCGGACAGGGCTGGCGCGACGTGGTCGGCGACGCCGGGCGCATCGTCAGCCTGGAGCACTACGGCGCCTCCGCCGACTACCAGCGCCTCTACACCGAGTTCGGCATCACCCCGGAGGCGGTGGCCGCCGCCGCCCGCGACAGCATCCACGACACCCAGCAGGCGCCACGGCCCGGTGGCCACCAGCAGACCGCAGCCCCCACCGCGGGCGGCACCGGCGACCGCCCCTGACCGTCCGGCTGTGCCCCCGCCGGAGGCCGGCTCGCCGAGGGCTGGTCCCGGGGGTGGCCGCGTTCGGAGCGCTAGGCCTTTCTGTGGCGGTTCTTGGTGGGGGCTCCCTGGTCGGGGTCGTCATCGATGGTCTGCCACGTTCTGCCGCGCTGTGCTCCGCCGGACTCGGCGGGATTGACGGCAGGGGGCGGTCCTGGCGAGCGGCGGGACCGCGTCCGGCGGCTGCCGTACCAGAAGCCGCCGAGCAGGACCGCTGCCACGATCACCGCGGCAAGGAGGAGGAGCAGGGTCGAGGACCCGGAGCCGGCCGCTAGGTGGGAGGTCGTCATATGGATCAACGCGCCTTTCCGTTGACGGACGTCACGTTCGAGCTGGTAGGACTTGACGTCGGTGGTCGGCACAGCGGCTCCGTCACGCGGATGCCCTGCCGGGGAGATCGTCGCCGTGATCCCGACGACTCCTGCACGGGTCCCCCGGACAGTTGGCTCTACACCTCGAAATCCGCTTCTCCGGTAATGAGCTCCCGGGCAGAGGCCGCCCGTGGCGGTGGGAGAGGTGCTGGTGAGGGCGGTGCCGTGGGGTAGGCCGTTGAGAGGCGGTGCATAGCCTGCGTGAACCGGACGAGTGGTCACGGGACGCCTGGCGGGTCCTACCCATACGAAGGAGCTGTTGCTCGATGGTGGCGTCAGTACCGGAAGACCGGGACCGTCTCACAGGAGACCTCGTCGTGGCGCGGGAGGTGTTCGAGCAGGCGCCGGCCGCCCTCGCGGGCATGGCGGGACCCGAGCACCTGATCGTGGCGGTCAACGCCGCCTATAGAGCCATGATCGGGCGACAGGAGATGGTCGGCTCCACGGCGGCGGCCCTATACCCCGAAGCGGTGCTGCAGGGGATCGTCCCGCTGTTCGACCGGGTCTACGCCACCGGTGTCGCCGAGACGAAGAAGGCGTGGCGGATGCAGATCACCTCGGACGCGGGGTTGCAGGAGTTCTTCTTCGACTTCACCCTCCAGCCGTGGTTCGAGCCTGACGGGGCGGTTGCCGGGGTGATCGTCCATCTCGTGGATGTCAGCGAGCAGATCGTGGCGCAACAGGCGGCGGAAGCCCGGGCGGTGGCAGCCGAGGCCCGCTATGAGCAGGCCCGTTCCACCCTGGCCGCCCTGCAGGAGGCGCTGCTGCCGGCCACCTTGCCGCTGCTGCCGGAACTCGACCTCGCGGCGCGCTACGTGCTGGCGGAGGCCGACACCGCGGCCGGCGGTGACTGGTACGACACCGTAGTGCTGCCCGACGGACGCGTCGCCCTGGTAGTGGGGGACGTCGTCGGCCACGGCGTCCAGGCTTCGGCCGTCATGGGCCAGCTCCGGTCGGTGGTCCAGGAACGCCTCCGGGCCGGCTGCACCCCGGCCCAGGCCCTGCAGGCCGCCGACGCCCATGCCCGGCACGTACCCGGCGCCCAGGCCGCCACCTGCTGCATCACCCTCGCCGATCCCGCCGACGGGCACCTGCGGTACGCCAGCGCCGGCCACCCGCCCCCACTGCTCATCGCGCCCGACGGCAGCACCGGCTTCCTGCCCGCGACCGGGCAGGGCCCGCTGGCCACCGGCGCCGTCTACACCGACACCGAAGCCCGGCTGCCCCAGGGCGGGACGGTGCTGCTCTATTCCGACGGCATCGTCGAACGCCCCGGCCTCACCCCCGAACAGGGCCGTCAGGAACTGCGGCGCACCGCGGGCGCCGCAGCCGTCGACCAGCTCATGCCGCACAACAGCCCGCACGCGACCGCCGAACGGACCGTGGTGCAGACCCTGGAGGTGCTGCTGCGCGACAACGGGCACAGCGACGACGTCACCCTGCTGGCCGCCCACCGCCGGCCCGGTCCCGAAGCCTTGGAGCTGACACTGCCCGCCGAGGTGGACAGCGTGCGGGCGGTCCAGTTCGAGCTGGGCCAGTGGCTGGTCGGGGTCGGCTGCGGCAGCGACGACGAGTCCGCGCTCCAGCACGCGGTGGTCGAACTGGTCACCAACACCGTCGACCACGCCTACACCGGCCGGCGGCCGTCCGGCACGCCACGCGAGGTCACGGTCCGCGCCCGGCTCACCGCCGACGGCACCGCACACATCGACGTCACCGACCACGGCCGATGGTCGGACACCGACCAGCCCGACCCCTACCGCGGGCGCGGCCTGTCCATGGTGGAGATGTTCACCGACACCTTCACCATCGACAAGGGCACCGAATCGGGGCCGGGCAGCACCGTGACGATCACGCGCACCCTGCACCGCCCGGCCGCCCTCACTCAAGGCACCACCCCCGCTGATCCCCGGCACCACACCCTGAGCATTGACGCCGACCCCGACACACCGGGACTGGTGCACGCACGCGGCACCGCCGACACCACGACCGCGCAGCACCTGACCGACACCTTGATGACTACCTCCCGCGGCGGCACCCTCCCGCTGACCCTCGACCTGGCTGAGGTCACCCACCTGGCCAGCGCCGCCGTCCAGGCCCTGCACCGCGCCACAACCGTCTTCGACCAGCACGGCCAACCACTCACCCTGCACGCCCCGCGCGGATCCGTGGCCGCCGCCGTCCTGGACCTGGCCGCCCTGCCCTATCGCACCGATCCTCCACCCACGGCCGACCGAGCCCGATGACGACCCCGGTCCAGGGAGACGGAGCGGTGCGCCTACCGGGCCACGAGAGCTGACGTCGCACGACACCGGCTGATTTTCCCCGCGCCGCCGGTTCGAGCACGGGTGAGTAGCGCCCGCCACGCAGGCATTGATTCGATCCTTATGTGTCAATAGCGCTGACCGGGTACTCGCCAGGCATGGAATCGACGCCTCTACGGGTAATTGCCCTAGTTTGCACGCTCAACCCGTCCCCCGCCCGGTCCAGCTCCCAGCTGCTCGCCGAGCAGACGCTCACAGCGCTGGCCGGACACGGCGTGACCGGTGAAGCGATCCGGATCGCCGACCACGATGTCCGTCCCGGCGTCGCCGTGGACATGGGCGAGGGCGACGCCTGGCCGGCCATTCGGAACAAGATCCTGGCCGCCGACATCCTGGTGCTGTCCACGCCGATCTGGCTGGGGCATCCCTCCAGCGTGGCGCAGCGCGTCATGGAACGGCTGGACGGCGAGCTGTCCGAGAGCGACGACGAGGGCCGGCTGCTGACCTACGGGAAGGCCGCGGCGGTCTGCGTGGTCGGCAACGAGGACGGCGCCCACAAGGTGAGCGCCGACCTCTTCCAGGGGCTCAACGACGTCGGCTTCTCCCTCGCACCGAACGCCGTCACCTACTGGGTCGGCGAGGCCATGCAGGGCACCGACTACCAGGACCTGGACAAGACGCCCGGCTCCGTGGCGTCCGCGACGAAGGCGCTGGCCGCCAACACCGCTCACCTGGCCCGCCAACTGCGCACGGCACCCTACCCGGCGAGCTGACCACCCCGATCCCCGAAGGAGCCACCCATGAAAGCGCTGGTCTACAACGGACCCCACGACGTCTCGGTGGAGAACGTGCCGGACGCCCGGATCGAGCAGCCGGGCGACGCGCTGATCCGGATCACCACCACCAACATCTGCGGTTCCGACCTGCACATGTACGAGGGCCGCACCGCCGTCGAGCAGGGCAAGATCCTCGGACACGAGAACATGGGCATCGTCGAGGAGGTCGGCCCCGGGGTGACCCGGATCAAGGCCGGCGACCGGGTGTCGGTGCCGTTCAACATCGCCTGCGGCAGCTGCCGCAACTGCATGGGCGGCTGGACCGCGTTCTGCACGCGGGTCAACCCCACCGAGGGCGTGGACGGTGCCGCGTACGGCTACGCCAACATGGGCCCCTACGACGGCGGCCAGGCCGAACTGCTGCGCGTCCCGTACGCCGACTTCAACCTGCTGCACCTGCCCGCGGGCGAGGAGCACGAGAACGACTTCACCATGCTCTCCGACATCTTCCCCACCGGCTGGCACGGCACCGAACTGGCCGGGATGCGGGCTGGCGACACCGTCGCCGTCTTCGGCGCGGGACCGGTCGGCCTGCTCGCCGCACACAGCGCGATGATCCGCGGCGCCTCGCAGGTGTTCGTGGTGGACAAGGCACCCGACCGGCTGGCACTGGCCGAGTCCGTCGGCGCCACCCCGGTGGACTTCTCCGCGGCCGACCCGGTGGAGCAGATCCTGGACGCCACCCACGGGCGCGGTGTGGACTGCGGTGTCGAGGCCGTCGGGTACCAGGCGCACGACCCGTCCGGCCAGGAGCACCCCGAACTCGTGCTGGACAACCTGGTCAAGGCGGTCCGGACCACCGGCGGCATCGGCGTGGTCGGCGTCTACGTCCCCGAGGACCCGCAGGCGGCCGACGAAGGCGCCAAGCACGGCCGGGTCGGCTTCGACTATGGCACGTTCTTCACCAAGGGCCAGCACATGGGCACCGGCCAGTGCCCGGTGCTGCGTTACAACCGCGGCCTGCGTGACCTGATCACCGCCGGGCGGGCCAAGCCGTCCTTCCTGGTCTCCCACGAACTCGGACTCGACGAGGCACCCGACGCCTACCGGCACTTCGACAAGCGCGACGACGGCTGGACCAAGGTCCTGCTCCATCCGGGCCGGGCCGCCTGAGCAGAGAGAGCGGGCGATCCGTCCCACGGGAGCGGGCGAGCACGTTTCACGCCTGCTCGACGGGCACTCGCAGCACGAGAAGAGCGACGACAGAAGAGCGAGCGAGAGGAGTGGGACACCATGTCCGTAGTCGAGGAATCCGTCGAGGTCGAGGTCCCGGTGACCACCGCGTACAACCAGTGGACCCAGTTCGAGGAGTTCCCGAACTTCATGGACGGCGTGGAGCGGATCGAGCAGCGCAGCCCCACGCTCACCCACTGGGTGACCAAGGTCGGCGGGACCACACGAGAGTTCGACGCCGAGGTCACCGAGCAGATCCCGGACGAGCGGGTCGCCTGGACCACGGTCGCGGGCGAGGCGCGTCAGGCCGGCGTCGTCACCTTCCACCGGCTGGACGACAGCCGCACCAAGATCATGCTCCAGCTCGACCACGACCCTCAGGGCATCGCCGACACCGTCGGCGACAAGCTCGGCTTCGTACGGCACCAGGCCAAGGGCGACCTCAAGCGTTTCAAGTCGTTCATCGAGTCCCGCGGCGCCGAGAGCGGTGCCTGGCGCGGCCAGGTCTGAGACCGCCTCGGAGCACCCCGGCCGACTGGGGACGGCGGCGCCAGGACTGCCTGGCGCCGCCGTCCCACGGCTGGCCGACCGGGCGTCGCCCGGCGGCGTCCCGGAGGATGCCGGGGCGCCGGTCAGCGCATACGGCGGCGGTCCTCGTCGGACCACGCGCGGGTGTCACGGGGCTCGACGTAGGGCTCCTTGTCCGGCGGATAGCCGCCGGCGATCGCGCGCTGGCGGGCCATCTCGGCGTCGAACTCAAGGCCGAGCAGAATGACCAGGTTGGTGATCCACAGCCAGACCAGGAAGACGATCACGCCGGCCAGCGTCCCGTAGGTCTTGTTGTACGAGGAGAAGTTGGCGACGTAGAACGCGAACCCCGCCGAGGCGGCCATCCACAGCACCAGTGCCAGGAAACTCCCCGGAGTCACCCACCGGAAGCCGCGGCCCTTCGCGTTGGGCGAGGCCCAGTACAGCATCGCGATCATGACCGTGACCAGGACGACGAGCACCGGCCACTTCACGATCGACCACGCTGTCAGCGCCGTGTCCCCGACGCCGAACCAGGAACCGGCCTGGCGGGCCAGGCCACCGGTGAACACGACGATCAGCGCGCTGGCCACCGCGATGACCATCAGGACCACGGTCACGCCCAGCCGTACCGGCAGCACCTTCCACACCGGCCGGCCCTCGGGAACGTCATAGACGACGTTGGAGGCACGGATGAACGCCGCGACGTACCCCGACGCCGACCACACCGCCAGCAGCACACCCACCACGGCCAGCACCGACCCGAGACCGCCGCTGCCCTGCAACTGCCGTACCGCGTCGGTGATGATGTCCCGGGCCGAGCCGGGGGCGAGTTTGCTGACGTTGTGAAGCACCTTGTCGGTCGCCGACTGCCCGGCGATCCCGAGCACCGACACGAGCACCAGCAGCGCCGGGAAGAGCGAGAGCACGCTGTAGTACGTCAGCGCCGCCGCACGATCGCTGAGCTCGTCCCGCTTGAACTCCTTCAGCGTCCCTTTCAGCACTCCCGCCCAGGAACGCCTCGGCAACTCGGTCGGCTGGTTCGGCGCGCGCCGCTCCACCCGCTCGTCCGGCCCGGGGCTCTCCTCCCGGCCGGCCCCGTCACCGTCGTCCGCGCCTGGGGTTCCGCGTCTGAGTCTCATGCCTCCCGGCTGACCGCCCGGCCCGGCTCCATGCCTCGGCGGCCGAGCCGGAGTTCAGCTGAGCAGATCCGTCTTGAGCCGGCGGAGGATGCCGCTGAGGAGGCGGGAGATGTGCATCTGTGACAGGCCCAGCTCCTCGCCTATCTGGGCCTGGGTCTTGTCCTGTCCGAAGCGCAGTTCGAGGATGCGGCGCTCCCGGGGCTCGAGGGTGCGCAGCAGCGGGGCGAGGGTGTGGAGGTTGTCGAACAGCTCCATGCCGGGGTCGTCGGCGCCGACGGAATCGGCGTAGGTCCCGGCGCCGTCGAAGATGTCCGGGTCCCCGACGGGCACGTCGAGGGAGCCGGCGGTGTAGCCGTTGGTGGCGATCAGGCCCTCGATGACCTCCTCCTCGGGCAGTTCCAAGTAGGCGGCCAGTTCCGCGACGCCGGGCGGCGCGCCGAGCACGGCGGCCAGGTGGTCGCGGGCCTTGGCTATGGCCACCCGCAACTCCTGGAGGCGGCGCGGTACGTGCACGGCCCAGGAGGTGTCCCGGAAGTGCCGCCGCATCTGGCCGACGATGTAGGGGATCGCGAAGGTGGTGAACTCCACCTCCCTGGACAGGTCGAACCGGTCGATCGCCTTGATCATCCCGATCGTCCCGGCCTGGACGATGTCCTGCATCTCGTCGGCGTCGCGGCTGCGGAACCGCCGCGAGCAGAACACCACCAGCGACATGTTCATCTCGATCAGCGTGCCGCGCGCATAGGCGTGCTCCGGCGTCCCTTCCTCAAGCGTCCGCAGCCGGTCGAAGAACAGCGCGCCCAGGGCCCGGGCGTCCTTCGGCGCCATCGTGCGGGGGACACGGATCCACGGGAGTTCCGCGGTGGCGGCGGCCTGGACGGCATCGGAGCGGCTGTCCGGCCGCACCGCAGGAAGGGGAAAGGTCGGATCGGACGACATCACATGATCACCTGCGCCTTGTCGAGCGGAGGACGACGGCCGCCAGCCGACGGCCGTGCGCCGAGTGCCCGTTCCCGCCGTTCGTACACGCCCCGATCCCGCCCGCTCGCCCGGCGGGGGCCGCCACTCTCCGGGACGTTTGACCGGGCAGGCAGGGGTACTCGGAACGGCGACCCGTACGCGCGGGCCCGTCCAGACGGTGGCCCGGAATGGGCGTGTACACCGAATCCCCTGCTCGCAGCGTTCTCCGTGGAGGTCTCGCATGACTGTCCCATCCGCGCCCGCCGATCCGCTGGCCGAGCTGTCCGCGGCCGGTGTCTCCGTCTGGCTGGACGATCTGTCCCGCGAGCTGCTGGCCGGCGGTGAGCTGAAGAAGCTGATCGCGGAACGGCACGTCGTCGGGGTGACGACCAACCCGACGATCTTCGCCTCGGCCCTGTCCAAGGGCGACCGCTACAACGAGCAGCTACGCCGGCTGGGGCAGGAGGGCGCCGGCGTCGATGACGCGGTCTTCGCGCTGACCACCGACGACGTGCGCGACGGCTGCAAGGTGCTCGCCCCGGTGCACCGCCTGACCGACGGCGTCGACGGGCGGGTGTCGATCGAGGTCGATCCCCGGCTGGCCCGGGACGCGGAGGCGACCGCCGAGCAGGCGGTGAAGCTGTGGACGACGGTCGGCGAACCGAACCTGCTGGTCAAGATTCCCGCCACCCGCGAGGGGCTGGCGGCGATCACCGACACCATCGCCCGAGGCATCAGCGTCAACGTCACCCTGATCTTCTCCCTGGACCGCTACCGGGCGGTGATGGACGCCTACCTGGCGGGCCTGGAGCAGGCGCGGACCGCCGGCCACGACCTGGCCGGCATCCACTCCGTCGCCTCGTTCTTCGTCTCCCGGGTCGACACCGAGGTCGACGCCCGGCTGGACGCCCTGGACACCCCCGAGGCGCAGGAACTGAAGGGCAAGGCGGCAATCGCGAACGCGCGGCTGGCCCACCAGGCGTACGAGGAGATGGCCGCCGGGCCGCGCTGGCAGGCCCTGGCCGCGGCCGGCGCCCGCCCGCAGCGGCCCCTGTGGGCCTCCACCGGGGTCAAGGACCCCGCCTACCCCGACACCATGTACGTCCGTGAACTCGTCATCGCCGGCACCGTGAACACCATGCCCGGCGCCACCCTGACGGCGTTCGCCGACCACGGCACCATCCCGGCCCACTCCCCGGCCGTGGACGACTATGCCGCTGCCGCCGCCCACTTCGCGGCGCTGGAGCGGGCCGGCATCGACTTCGCGGACGTCACCGACACCCTCGAACGCGAGGGCCTGGAGAAGTTCGAAGCCAGCTGGGCCGAACTCGGCGCATCGGTGGACCGGGAGATGCGGGGCTCCGCCACCGGTCCCGGCCCGAAGCCGGGCGACGGGCCGGAGCAGCCCGCCGGCAGCGCCGGCCTGCTGGCGATCTACCTCAACGACCACCTGTCCGGCGCGACCGCCGGCCTGGAGCTCTTCCGCCGCGCCGCACAGACCCAGCAGGACGCGGAGAGCGGCGGCCCGCTGGCCGGGCTGGCCCGGCAGGTCGAGCAGGACCGCGACTCGCTGATCCAGATCATGGCCGACCTCGGCGTGCCCACCGACCGCCCCAAGGTGGCCATGGGCTGGCTGGCCGAGAAGGCCGGCCGCCTCAAGCCCAACGGCCACCTCTTCTCCCGCTCCCCGCTCAGCGACCTGCTGGAAGTGGAATCCATGCTGCTGGGAGTCCAGGGCAAGGCGGCCTGCTGGCGCACCCTGCGCGCCCTGGCCGACACCGACGAGCGGCTGTTCGCCGAGCACCTGGACGTCCTCCTGGAACGCGCCGAGCAGCAGAGCGCCGAACTGGAACGGCTGCGCATCGCCGCGGCAGGACGGGCGCTGTTCTCCGGCCGGACACCCGCGTGACCGGCTCGCACCTCCGCCTCTTCACAGGAGGCAGAAGGCCGGACACGGAGGGTGGCCGTCGAAGTGGCCGCCCGCGCGGGAGCGGCCCATCCTGGACGAGCGGCGGGCAGCCGGCATCGCCACCACGACGGGAGGCGGCCATGGCCGTACCACCCCTGCACGGGCCGCGGCGGATGCTGACCGTACCCGGCGTCTACGCCCCTCAGCACGACACGCATCTGCTCATGCGGGCGCTGAACCACCACGGCATCCGCACGGGAACCCACGTACTGGAACTCGGGACCGGCAGCGGAGCCCTGGCCGTGCACGCCGCCGGCCTGGGCGCCCGGGTCACGGCCGTGGACATCTCGCACCGGGCCGTGCTGTGCGCCCGGATCAACGCCACGCTGCACCGCAGCCGCGTCACCGTCAGGCGGCGCGACCTGTCGTGGCCGGGCGGGGACGGCTACGACGTGGTGATCAGCAACCCGCCGTACGTGCCGGCGCCGGCCCTCCGGCCGCCCCGGCGGGGCAGCGCCCGCGCCTGGGACGCCGGCTGGGACGGCCGCGCCGCCGTGGACCGGGTCTGCGCGACCGCGGCGGCCGTGCTGCGGCCGGGCGGCACGCTCCTGATGGTCCACTCGCAGATGTGCGGCACGGACGCCACGCTCGACGCCCTCGCCCGGCACGGCCTGGACGCCGAGGTCACCGACCGCGAGCTCGTCCCCCTCGGCCCGGTGCTGACCTCCCGCCTGCCGTGGCTGCGCGGGCAAGGGCTGATCGAGGACGGGCAGGACAAAGAGGAGCTGGTGGTCATCCGTGCCCGACAATGCTGAACGCCCCCGCCGCATCCGCATCGAACGCAACGGGCCGCTGGTAGTGGAGGGACCCGTGACCGTCGCTGGCGACGACGGAGTGGCCCACACCTCCGAGCGCTTCATGGTGGCGGTGTGCACCTGCCGCCGCAGCCGCAGCTATCCCTGGTGCGACACCAGCCACCGCCGCCACGGCCCCGCCCGGCAGAACGGCGCCACCGCGACCGGCACGGCCACCGACAACGGCACCGGCTCCGACGACGGCACGGACAACGGTGACGCCTCATGACCACCACGCCCTACCTCGAATCCCGCCAGACCCGCCCCCCGCTGCCGGATCCACGCGGTCCGGTGTCCGGCGCGGTCCTGACGGCTATGCGGGACGGCCGCGCGCCCGTGGTGGGCCCGCGGGAGACGGCCGACGCGGAGCCGTACGGGGACGACCTCCAGCTGGCCCTCTACGTACTGTACGAGCTGCACTACCAGGGTTTCGACGGCATCGGTGACGACCGCGAGTGGGATCCCGACCTGCTGCGGCTGCGCGCGGCACTGGAGCGCCACTTCCTGGACGCGCTGCGCGCGGACGCGCCGCCGAAGGCGAGCGCGCACGACGCCCTGGCCGGGATCCTCGTCGAGCCGGCCGCCGACGACGGCACCGGCGTGAGCCACCACCTGCGACGCGAGGGCCACCTGTGGCAGCTGCGGGAATACGCCGCGATCCGCTCGCTGTACCACCTGAAGGAGGCCGACCCGCACGCCTGGGTCATCCCGCGGCTGCACGGCCGCGCCAAGGCCGCGATGGTGGCCGTCGAGTACGACGAGTTCGGCGCCGGACGCGCCGAGAACATCCACGCGCGGCTCTTCGCCGACCTGATGGACGACCTCGGCCTGGACCATGCCTACGGCCGCTATCTCGGCGCCGCCCCCGCGCAGGCCCTGTGCACCGTCAACCTGATGTCGCTGTTCGGCCTGCACCGCGCCCTGCGCGGCGCCCTCGTCGGGCACTTCGCCGCGGTGGAGGTGACCTCCTCACCCGGCTCCCGGCGGTTGGCGGAGGCGATGCGCACAGCGGGGGCCGGGCCGGCCGCCGCACGCTTCTACGACGAGCACGTCGAGGCCGACGCCGTGCACGAGCAGGTCGTCCGGCACGAGCTGATCGACCCGCTGCTGGCGGCCGAACCCCTCCTGGACCCCGATGTCGCCTTCGGAGTGCAGGCCACCGGCCTGCTCGAGGACCGGCTGGGCGCACACCTGCTGAACGCCTGGCGAAACGGCCGCTCCGCCCTGCGCACCCCGCTCACGGCCGCCGCGTCGCACAGCGGATCATGATCACCGAACACGAGGGCCCGGGCCCTCTCGTCATCCTCGCCAACTTCGTCTCCCCGCTGGCCGTCGATCTGCTGGAGGAATCGGTCCTGCGGCAGTGGGCGCAGCAGGCGCCCCGCAAGCTGTGGCTCACCCGGCCCGGCGACGTGGTGATCACGCCGGTCCCCTTCAGCGACGCCTTCTGCCGCTACGTCTTCCACCGGACCGGCATACCGGACGGCTCCGTCACCGTCATCACCGTGCCGGACACCCCGCACGTCCCGATGGCCGAGGCGCTGGCCGTGCACGGGCTGCTCGATCCGCTGCGCGCCCTGGCGCGCGAGCGCCCCGGGGCGCGGCTGCTGCCGACCGCCTTCGACGAGGCGTCCGTCGGCCTGGCCGCCGACCTGCGCATTCCCGTCGTCCCTTACGAGATGGGCCTGCCGCACCCCGGCGTGCTGGGGACGGTCGCCGACCTGAACACCAAGTCCGGCTTCCGGGCCGTCGCCGACCGGCTCGGCCTGCGGCTGCCGCACGGCATGGTCTGCACGGGTGCGGAGTTGGACAGTGTGACGAAGGAGATGCTGGCCGGGCACGAGCAGGTGGTCATGAAACCCAACCGGTCGGCCGGCGGTCATGGCCTGCGCTTCGTCACCCGTGGCGAAGGGTCGGCGCATCCAGTGCCGGCGCCGGGCAGCCGCTGGGTCGTCGAGGCGTACGTGGACCACACCATGGCCATCAGCGCCCAGGGGGACGTCATCGCGGGACGGGCCCAGGTGACGTACGACGGCGAGATGCGGATGAACGGCGGTTCCTTCGCCGGCTACCGCTCGCCCCTGGACGACCTGCCGGGCCCAGCGCGCGAGGAGTTGGCCGACTGGACCCTGGCGCTGGGGTGCGAGCTGGCCGCCGAGGGCTACCGCGGGCCGTTCAGCCTAGACGCGGTGACCACCCGGGACGGCACGCTGTACGCGCTGGAATGCAATGTGCGGCGCACCGCGACCACCACCGCCCACTCCATGGTCTCCCGCCTGTCCAGCACCGGCCGCGCCGCCCCCGCTTGGTCCACCGGAACGGTCACGTCAACCGTGCCGCTGGCCTTCGACGCGGCCGTCGCCCGGCTGACCGAAGCGGATCTGGACTTCCAGCCCGGCGACACCGAAGGCGTGCTCCTGTACGCGGACCGCCCGGCGGACAGCATCAACTGGCGTTACGCGGCCCTGGCCGCCGACCGCGCCCGGCTCACCGAACTGGAAGCACGGCTCGTGGCCGCCTTCGGCGCCGCTCCGCCGCGACCGGCGGACGGCGGGATCAGGGCGAGGTGACGAGGGCCGCCTCGACCTCCCGGAGGAAGTCGTCCAGGTCGCCGGGGTTGCGCGAGGTGACAAGGGTCCAGCCGCCGGCCGTGTCGCTGATCACCGACCGGTCCACCCAGTGGCCGCCGGCGTTGCGGATGTCGGTGCGCAGGGACGCGTAGGAGGTCAGCGTCTTGCCGCGGACGAGGTCGGCCTCGACCAGTGCCCAGGGGCCGTGGCAGATGGCGGCCACCGGGCGGCCGGAGGACACGAACGACTGGACCGTGCGGACGGCCGCCTCCTCCTGTCGCAGGTCGTCGGCGTTGAGCGTGCCGCCCGGGACGAGCAGCAGGTCGTACGCCGAGGTGTCCGCGTCCTTCAGCGCGAGGGTCGGCTCCACGGTCTTGCCGGGGTCCTTGTCGCCGACGAGGGTCCGGACGGGCGAGCCGTTCGGCACCGACGCCACGTCCACCCGGGCCCCCTTCGCTCGCAGGTGCTCCACGGGGACCACCAGTTCGTCCTGCTCCACTCCGTAGTCCGTCACGATCACCAGAACACTTCGGCTCTTCAGGTCGTTGTCCGCCATGGCTGTGCCGTCCTCACTCGTCGTTCCGCGGTTGCCGTACGTGTCCACCCGCGAGTACCCCGCTGTCCGTTTTGATGCGGCGGCCGGGCCTCCGATGCGAACCGGCCGGTCAGGCAGCCGACGCACGGGAGGCGCCGGCCTTCTACCAGCCGGCCTTCCGTGTCGGCGTCGCCGAACGCCTTGATGCGGGGACCGTTCGCCGCCGAGTTTGAGTGACTAGTCACTCTCTTATATGCTGACGGCATGCCCAGACCACGAAGCGAGGATCGCCGCAACGCGATCATGTCGGCAGCCGCCCGTGTCATCGCCTCCCAAGGGCTCGGGGCGGCAACGGCCGTGATCGCGAAGGAGGCGGGAGTCTCCAACGGATCCCTGTTCGTCTACTTCGACACGAAGACAGCGCTCCTGAACGAGCTCTACGTGGCGCTGAAGGCGGAGCTGGGAGCGGCCGTGGTGGCCGGCCTCCCGGTCGCGGGCGAGGCGCGCGAGCAGGTCCGTCACCTGTGGACCCAGTGGTCACAGTGGGCGGCGGCCTACCCGTACAGGCGGCGTGCGCTCGCGCAGCTCCAGGTCGCGGATGACATCACCGCGGAGAGTCGTCAGAGGGCACACTCCGCGATGACCGGTGCCGCTGACGTGCTGGAGGGGAGCCGGGCGGAGGGGCCGATGCGGGATGTGCCGCTCGGCTTCGTTCTCGTCCTGATCAGCGCGATAGCCGAGGCCGCGATCGACGAAATGATCCGCGAGCCCGCCCAGGCCGAGGCCCGCAGCAGCGTCGCTTTCGACGCGATCTGGAGGGTCCTGGCCGGCCCCGCTGCGCCCGCCCTCTGACCCGGACCGCCACCCGGCCACCAGCACCCCGAGGAAGCGACACCATGACCACATCCAGCCCCACCAACCCGCCCGCCAAGGCGTGGATCGTCACCGGGCCCACCTCCGGCATCGGTCATCGCACCGCCCTCCAACTCGCCCGGCACGGCACCCTCGTGCTGGTCGGCCGCAACCCGGACAAGCTGAAGGACGTCGAGGCCGAGATCAACGCCCAACCCCATGGCCGTGCCGTCTCCGTCGTCTGCGACTTCTCCGACCTTGCCAGTGTGCGTCGGGCCGCCGCCGAGATCACCGCCCTCGGCCTGCCCATCGCCGGTCTGCTCAACAACGGCGGCATCAGGACCCGCGGCACCGAACGGAACGCCCGAGGCCAGGACCTCGCCTTCGCGACCAATCACCTGGGCCCGTTCGCTCTGACGGACGAGCTCATCGGACACCTGCCCGACGGCGCCCACATCGTCTTCATCTGCTCGGCCGTCGAGGACCCGGAGCGCAGGCCCGCAGTGATGGCCGGCTTCCGCGGCGGGCGCTACATCTCCGCCGAGGCCAGTGCCCGCGGCGAATGGCAGCCCGGCGGCTCGACCAGGCCCGGCTACGACGCCTACGCCACGTCGAAGCAGTGCAACCTCGCCACCGCGTACGCCTTCACCCGCGAGAACCCGCGGCTGCGTGTCAACGCGGTCGAGCCGGGGGTCAACCCCGGCACCGGTCTGGAGGGCGAACAGAACGTCGCCGTGCGCTTCCTGAGCCGGTACGTGCTCACGCCGCTGGCGCCGGTCACGAAGTACCTGAGCACCCCGAAACGAGCCGCACGGATGATCACCGAGGTACTGACCGACGAGTCGGGCCGCACCGGCGTGTACTACAACGAGAACGGCAAGCCGATGCAGGGCTCCGCCCAAGTACGCGACACCGCGTTCCAGGACCGAGTCGTCGCCGAGACCCGCGCACTCCTCACAAAGATCTCCGGCGAAACCACCTGACGCACCTCACGCCAGGCGGTCACCGGACAGGCCGACCCGTGGCCAGGGCACGGGCGTATGCCGCCGACTGGCCCGCTGGAGGCACCCAGGCGACGACGATCATGGCGTGCACCGCGGGGCTGAGGGAAGATGACCGGAGATCAGGTCTCCGGCAGAGCAGGAGCAGCGTCATGCCTCACCCGCCGCCACCGGCTCGTGCGGCTGATGACGATGGGGTGCCGGTGAGTGCGGCGGCGGCACGCGAACGGGTTCGGCAGGTGCTGCGGGCGGCCGGTGTGACGCCCGACAGTGCTCCGGTGGCGTTCGCGGACGCCCTGCTGGTGGTCTCCGAGCTGGTCACCAACGCCCTCGTGCACGCGGGCGGCGTCACCGCCTTCATCGTCCGGGCATATCCCGGAGCGCTGGAGATGCGCGTCGGCGATCCGAGTGACGACATGCCGCTCATCCGCGAGCCGGGCCGGCCTTCAGCCCCCGGCGGCTTCGGACTGCCGGTGGTCAATCGCCTGTGCGTCAGCGTGGACGTCCAGCGCGTCGTGCCCGTCGGCAAGACGGTCACCGCCGTCCTGCGGCTCCCCACCCCGGCCCCGCGGTAGCGGGCACCCGGCCGGCTGCGGAGCGCGGACCTCAGCGCCGGCCGTGGTGACAGAGCGCGGGGCCGTTGTTTCAAGCGGCCACGATCGGCAGGTCCCGCTGGAGGAGGTCTCCCCAGGGATGACCGGGGAAAACGTCCTGGGCCACGGCCAGCAGGCGAAGTGGCTGCTGTTGCAGGCCGACGACCGTGAGCTTCCGTTTGGCTTTCCGGCAGGCCAGTTGCTGGTGGACGAGCAGGTGGAGACCCGCGACATCCATGAACTGGGCCTCCCGCAGGTCCCAGGTCACCTCAGTGACCGACAGGGGCAGCTCAGCGGCTGCGGCGATCACTTCGGGCAGGGTGCTGAAGTCGATCTCCCCGCGCGGACTGATGACGGCTGCGGTGCCGCGGTTCGTACTGGTGATGATCATGGTGGGCACGCCCCCTTCAGGGGGTCATGAGCCCAAGGACACCAGGTGCCCCTGTTCAGCGGTCCTGGCAGCGTTGGCAGGGAGCGGATGCCCGTGGAGGGGGCGATTCCCGAACCCTGTGAACCAGCCCCCACAGCCGCAGCAGCAGGACACCGGTCAATCTCTCGTCCCGCCATCATCTCACCACAGCAGTCCCCTGGGCAGGGTAACGACTCGGCTCTGTACCGATACGGATCCCCGAGTGGCCACCGGAGGGCACGGTCTGCGACATACTGAGCGGCATGTCGGCAAATGACCACGCTCCCACGCAGCTGCCGGTCATCACCGCAAAGGGAGACCTGGACGCCGACACCCTGCCCTCTCTGGACGCCGAACTCCGGGCAGCCGTCACGACCGCCTCCGGTGTGATCCTCGACATCAGCGACGTCACCTTCGGAGACTCCGGCTTCATCAACCTGCTGCTTCGCACCCACCAGGACACCGAACTACGCGTCGTGGGCCTCGGGCCCCCGCTGGACCGGCTGTTCCGCATCGTCGGCGTCGACACCATCCTGCACATCTTCCCCACCGTCACCCACGCCCAAGGAGCGCGTCAGTAGCTGTCCCTCCGGCATCGACAGCGGGACAAGGCGAGAGGCAGCCGGGGGTCCGAGCGCCGCGGCTCTCCAGATGGCCCAGCCCCCTCGCCGCGATGTTCCCGGATGCTGGCCGTGGACCGCTACTGCCGCTATCCGGGCGCCGTCACCGGCCGGTCAGGCGGCGGCGGGGTGCTGGGCGGGCGGTTCGTGCTCGTCCAGCACGGCGGACCGCACCCGGGCGCATATCGTGCTCAGCAGCCGGGAGACGTGCATCTGGGAGATGCCCAACTGCCCGGCGATCTCCGCCTGCTTCATGTCACGGAAGTAGCGCAGGTACAAGATGGTGCGGTCGCGGGGCGGCAGCTCGCCCAGCCGCGATCCCAGCGCCACCCGGTCGGTCACCACGTCGAAGGCCGGGTCACAGCCGCCGATCCGGCTGCCGAGCGCGGCCCCGTCGCCGTCTCCTTCCAGCGCCACGTCCAGGGACAGCGCGGAGAAGCTGTCCAGTGCCGACAGTCCGGCCAGGACGTCCTTCTCCGCCATCCCGGTATGGGCGACCAGCACCGCCACCGGCGGTGCGGCGTCCGCGGGGCCGCTGCCCAGTTCCCGGCAGGCGGCGCGCACCCGGTTGCGGGACTCCTGGACCGCGCGCGGCACGTGGACGCTCCACAGGTGGTCCCGGAAGTGCCGCTTGATCTCGCCGTCGATGGTGGGGACGGCGTACGAGGCGAACGCGTGGCCGCGGTCGGGGTCGAAGCCGTCCACCGCCTTGATCAGGCCGACGGCCGCGATCTGCTCAAGATCGTCCATCGACTCACCACGGTCGCGGTAGCGCCCGGCCATCCGCCGGGCCATCGGCATCCACGCGATGATGACGCGCTGCCGGTACGCCTCCCGGTTCCGCGTCCCGGTGGCGTCGGCCATCGCCCGGAAGAGCTCGTCGGACTCGGGCGGTTCGTCGTGCTGCCGTCCCGCCGTGCGCGGGGTACGGAGTCTTTGATCCTGCATGTGATCACATCCGGACGGCTTCACACGACCCGCCGTCCGGCGACCGGAGGCGAGCCGCTACGGAGGCAGAGCTTTCCTGCCCACCAGCGACGGCGCCTCCAGTCCGAAGCACACATGGAGCGTCTGTCCGTACCGCAACCGCCCAAACCCGGTTCGGGGCCCTCCCCGTGGCGGACGAGCCGTTCGGCGGACGGCAGCGCGCCCCGACGGGGCGCCGATCGACCCTGGTGTGGACGGCTTGGAGGGGGTAGACGAAAATGAGGAGAGTTCTTCGGGTCTGGACCGAGGCCCGTGGTTCCGGCATCTGATGCCGATGGCAGGCGATGGCCTGCTGGTAGGTGACGCTCATGTTTGGGTCGACGGACCGCGGGGTCCCTGACCTGCTGAATCTGCTGCTGGGCACGTACAGCCTGGACGGCTTCCTCACCGCTCTGGCCGAGTCGGCCACCGAGCTGGCGCCGCAGGCCAACGGGTGCGGTGTGACGTTGCAGCGGCAGGGCAGACCGCTGACGGTGACCAGCGCCGGACGCAGTGCCACCCGGCTGGACGAGGCGCAGTACGCGCAGGACGACGGACCGTGCCTTGAGGCGCTGCGCACCGGCCGTGAGGTGGCGGTGTCCGACATGCTCACCGAGAAGCGCTGGGGCCCCTACCCCGCCTTCGCGGCCGAGTCGGGCGCCCGTTCGTCGCTGTCGCTGCCGATCGCCGCGCACACCCACACCGCGGGCGCCCTGAACCTGTACGCGCCCGGGCCCGACGGCTTCGCCGACGCCGACATCGCGGCGCTGCGCTCGACCGCGTCACAGGCCACCAGCGCGATCGCGCTTGTACAGCGCACCGCCGACATCCAGGAGTTCGCCGACGACCTCCAGACCGCCCTGCGCTCGCGGTCGGTCATCGACCGCGCCACCGGGGTGATCATGGCGCAGCAGCACTGCGGCCCGGACAAGGCGTTCGAACTGCTGCGCACCGCCTCCCAGCACCGCAACGTCAAGCTGCGGGAGGTGAGCGCGGAGATCGTCGCCCGGTACGGCGACTCCGGCGACGACGCGGAGCTGCGACCCCGCCGGTGACGGGTGGAGGGCTGCCGTGATGTCTGAGGAGCGCGATCTGGGCGAGGCGCTGGCCGGCCTGCTGCAGGCCAGCCACCGCGCGACCTTCGAGCAGCTGCCCGGCCTGATGCAGCAGGCCGCGGTGGGTTGCGGCTATGCGGGAGCCCGGCTGTTCGTGGTCGATCTGCAGCAGGACGTGCTGCGCGAGGTCACCGGAAAGGGCCGCAGCGCGGGCGACGGCGGCCAGGAGTGGGCGATCGACTCCACGCTGGCCGGCCGGGCCTACCAGAGCGGTCAGCCGGTGCTCAGTGGCGACGGCCGGCACGCGTGGATCCCGGTGCTCGACGGCACCGAACGCCTGGGCGTGTTCGACCTGCGCCGGGCCGTCGCGCCGAAGGCGATACAGGACGAGGTCACCCGTGACCCGGCCGGCTGGGCGCTGGCGTCGCTGGCCGGGATGCTGCTGGTCTCCAAGCGCGCCAACAGCGACTCCTACGCCAGACTGGCCCGCACCGGCCTGATGAGCGTGTCGGCGGAGATGCAGTGGACGCTGCTGCCGCCGATGACGTTCGCCGACGAACGGGTCACCATCAGCGCCGCGATGGAACCGGCCTACGAGATCGCCGGTGACGGCTTCGACTACGCGGTCACCGGCGATGTGGCGCACCTGGCGGTCTTCGACTCCATGGGCCACGACACCTCCGCCGGGCTGACCGCGAGCCTGGCCATGGCCACCTCCCGCAACCAGCGCCGCCAGGGCGCGGACCTGGCCGACGTCAGCCGGGCCATCGAGGACACCCTCGTCGGGCAGTTCGGGCACAGCCGCTACGCCACCGGGATCCTGGCCGACCTGGACCTGAACACCGGCGTCCTGTCCTGGGTGAACCGCGGGCATCTGCTGCCCCTCGTCATCCGTGGTGAGCGGTGGGCGACCACCACCCGCTGCCCCCCGGCCGGGCCGATGGGCGCCGGGCTCGGCCTGCCGGTGACGCTGTGCCAGGACCGGCTGGAGCCCGGCGACCGGCTGCTGCTCTACACCGACGGCATCACCGAGGCCCAGGACCGCGCCGGCGGGCAGTTCGGCGTGCAGCGCTTCACCGACTTCGTCATCCGCCACCACGCCACCGGGCTGCCCGTCGCCGAGGTGCTGCGCCGCCTCATCCACGGCCTTCTCGACTACCACCAGGGAAGGCTGGACGACGACGCCACGGTCCTGTTCTGCCAGTGGAACGGGCCCAGCTGACCGAACGGCGGCCGTCAGGCCCCGGCGCCGGCCTCGGTGGCCTGGGCGTGCAGATGTTCGAGGGCGTCGAGGACGACGGTGCGCTGGTACCAGGAGTGCCAGGACGCGATGTCGGCGGCCAGCTGGAGCAGGGCCGTCTCCTGGTCCGCGGTGAGACGCCGGCCCAGGAGGCTGTGCTGGAGGGCCAGTGTGCCGGTGCAGCGGCCGTTCCTGGTGGTCAGGGGTACGGCATGGACGGTGTGGAGGGCTGTGCCGGGCTGCGGCGCGGCGGGCCCGTCACCGCGACGGCTGCCGGGGTGCCCGTTGGACGGCCGGGCGGCTTCGGTGTCGGTCACCGGGCGCCCGGCGGCATGGGCCCTGGCGGCGACTGTCGCGGTGTCCGTGAGGTGCGCATAGGCGTCGCAGTAGGCGGGCTGGTGGCCCTCGTGGGCTTCCAGGAACAGGCCGGGCCCGCGAACGGGATCGACCAGGTGCAGGGTGCCGGCGTCGGCTTCCACGAGGCCGACGGATTCCGCGACGGCCGCTTGCAGCGCTTTGCCGCGGTCCCGGGGCCGGGCCCCTTGGCCGGCGAGGAAGCCCACAACAGGGGGCGCGCTGCGGCGGCGGCCGGGGAACCACAGCCCGGCCCCGGGCGGGACGGGGGCGGTGACGACGGCCGAGGCGAGGACCCGCAGCGGCACGTTGTGGGACTGCGAGGTCCGGGTGAGCAGGGTGAACGCGGCGCGCAGGGCGGTCAGCCCGTAGCGGGTCTGCACCACGCCCTGCGCGTAGTCGATCAGGCCGCGGGAGCGGGACCGGGCCCGCAGGCCGTAGATCTCCTCGTGCAGTCCGGCCAGCGTGCCGTCCGTGTCGTCGTGGGCGGTGACCGGGTCCGACCAGGGCGGATCGTCGCTGCCGGTGTCTGCGGCGTGAGCGCGGATCGCCTCGGCGATCGAGGCGTACACAGTGACAGCGGACAGCAGGGCGCGGTCGAGGACCGCGCGGATGCGGGGGTCCGGTGCCGCTACGGCGACCGTCACGCCCGGGGTCTGTCGGGCCTCGGCGTCCAGCGCGGCGGCCACCGCCCCGCTGAGGAGGGTGGCCGTGGTCAGGTCCAGGATCAGATACCGGCCCAGGGTGCGGGCGGCCGCTACGTACTGACGGGCCCGCAGGGTGAGTTCACCGACATCAGAGGCATCGAGCGCGCCGGCCAGGCGCAGCAGCAGTACGCCCTCCACCCGGTACTGCGGCTCCGGTTCAGGACCTCCCTGATGGCGGGAGTCACCGCTGCCGAGGGGGTCGAAGGTTGCGGATCGCGAGCTCAAGGCACACCTCAGCCGTCCAGAAGGGGACGGCCGGTTCCTGACCGTAATGATGTTCAACAGCAACTTTCCTGCCCATCGCCCGCGAAAGCAAGCAGGCACCCTGCCGGAGGCGTGCTCTGCCCGGCAGCGGGCATAGGGAAGATGAGGTGAGGTCAGGAAGAGGCCGTATCCCGCTTCCTGTTTCCACCCGGATTGTCGCGATCTCCCGCTGCCTGCCGGCTCGCGCCTCGCGCGCAGGAGCTGCGCGCTGCCGCGACGACAGCGAATCCGCTGCTGAGCAGGGACCACACCGAGTGCCCCGCGGAAACGGTTCCGCACACGAATGCCATGAAGGAGACCCGCCATGCTGATGGCACACCCCGCCGTCCTGCGGAACCTGGTCGACCAGTACGAGGCGCTGGAAACACTGCACGCCGAGATCGGCGGCCGGCAGGCCCGAGCCCGGATGGAGGACGTCATCTACACCCTGTGCGTCTCCACCGGCACCCGCGACATCGAGGCCGCACTGTCCGCGGCCCGCGAACGGCTGTCGTCCATGGACACCTGAGACCGGGCGTTCCGGCTAGCCGCGTCCACGCGGCCCCTCACCGGCGGGGCCCCGCCAGTCCAGGCACATGACGGTGGCGTCGTCTTTCGGCGCCCGGCCCTTGAACGCGTCGGTGACCGCGGCGACCAGCGCGCGGACGACCTCGCGCGGGTGGTCGCCGGCGGTGTCGCGGATGAGGCCGGGCAGGTCGACGGACCTCGCCTCGCGCTCCTGCATGCCGTCGGTGTAGAACACGAGGCGGTCGCCCGGGCGCAGGTCGATGTCCTGTACCTGGTAGGCCCCCTGCCCGCGCACACCGAACGGCAGGTTGACGCGCAGGTGGAGCTCGTCGACCTGGCCATCGCGCAGCCGCAGCGGCCAGGGGTGTCCGGCGTTGACGAGCCGGGCGCCGGTCCCGTCGAGGGACACGCGCAGCAACTGGCCGGTGGCGAACGTCCGCCGGCCGTGGTCGAGGAGGGCCTGGTGGATGTGCCGGGCCTGTTGGGCGAGGCCGCTGCGAGCGCGCCGGGCACCGCGTGAGGCGTTGACCAGGAGGGTCGCCATCAGTGCGGCGTCCACGTTGTGCCCCATCGCGTCGGTGATGGACAGGTGCAGGGTGTCGCGGTCGAAGGTGTAGTCGTAGGTGTCACCCGCGACGTCGCTCGCCGGTACCAACGCGCAGGCAAGGGCGAACTCCGCGGACTCGCAGGAGGGCGCCGACGGCAGCAGTTGGTGCTGGATCTCCGCTGCCAGGCCCACCGGGGTGGTGCGCCGGCCCCAGTGGTAGAGGTCCGTGAAGCGCCGGTCGGTGACGATGATGTACGCGAGTGCGTGCGCGGCCTCCTCGACCTGCTGGAGAACATCCGGCGAGACCCGTGACAGGGACAGCTCCAGGACCCCGATGACGTCTCCGCGGTTGGTGACCGGGGCCAGTACCCGCCGCCCGTGTCCGCCCCCCGTCCGCACCGGCTTCTGCGTACGCAGCACCTCGTCGTAGATGCTGTCGGCCAGCGGGGTCTGGTCGGCGCGCCGGCCTCGCGAGGCGGCCCCCTCCTCGCTGACCCGCACCACGCGTTGGCCCAGGACGTCGACGAAGAGGAACGACACGTACTGCGCGCCGAACCGCTGGCGCAGGTTGCGCGCCACGACATCGAGGGACCCCACCGGCGCGGCGGCCTCCGCCGCCGCCAGCACCTCAGCCAGCTCGATCCGGTCTCGCGCCACGACATCCTCCCTCGGTCAGAGGGATCTCCTTCCCCTGGAACAGGAGACATCACCCGCACGGCGTTCCGACGCCGAGCGGTGGACGTCGAAGGAGCGGCGTATTCCGAGGTCAGGTACGGGGCAACAGTTGGAGCCATTCGTCCTGCCAGTCTTCGAAGGAACCGGGCATCTCGTCGAGGACGCAGTGCCCGCAGCAGGGACAGGGGTATCGGTCGCGCTCCCGCGGAGTCTCGTTGAAGGCCCAGCCGGGGCAACACGCTTTTTCGCTTCCGCGGCCCGTCGGACCAGTCCGCAGACAGTCCGCAGGACACCCGTAAACCCCCGTCGGAGGCCAACGCATGCCAACGTCAGATTCCCTGGTCAGCGCCACAATCGACGTTCCGCCGCAGGTCAGGTTCGGGCCGGATACGTTCCGCTTCAACGTCTGAGCGGACGAGATGCCACCACGTCGTTGGCGTGGCAAACATACAGGTCAGATGGGGTCCACCTCTCCGGAGGCGGGCCCCTGGCCGTACCCCGTGCTGGATGGGTGCTGGATCGGCTGAGCGACCATCAGCCGGTTCCCCTCTCGGATGACACCAAGAGTGGTACGTTATCGAGTACCACTTGATGGGAGGGTCGAAGTCATGTCCATCACTGCGAGTGAAGCGCGCAGGGAACTGTTTCCGTTGATCAAAAAGGTCAACGAGAACCATGAGGCCATCGAGATCGTCTCCAAGCACGGTAACGCGGTGCTTGTCTCGGCCGAGGACTACATGGCGCTGCGCGAGGGCTCCTACCTGCTGCGCTCGCCGGCGAACGCCCGGCGGTTGCTCAAGGCGTACGAGAACGCCCTGTCGCACATCAACGTGTCGGAGCGTGAGCTGATCGATCCCGAGTCACCGGACGCAGGTGCGGGTGTCGCGTGAGGCTCCTCTTCGAGGACCAGGGGTGGGAGGACTACACGTCCTGGCTCAGGAGCGACCGCAAGATGCTCGCCCGGATCAACAAGCTCATCGAAGATGTCAGGCGTGACCCCTTCGCGGGCATCGGCAAGCCGGAGCCGCTGAAGTACCACCTGCCCGGAGCCTGGTCGCGACGGATCGACGATGAGCACCGCCTCGTCTACCTGGTGACGGACGAGGAGATCGTCATCCTCGCCGCCCGGTACCACTACTGATCGGTGAGGGTCCGGAGCGTTGGTTTCACTGGCTGAACCTTGACTCGGAGGCGGAGCGACGCGCTGGAATCAAGGGCGGTCGACGGTGGATCCACTCATCGCCAGCGGCGGCCTTGAAGGAGTCCCCGCTTCTCGGGAGGCCGCAGAAGCGGAACTGGGCCGGGCGCGCGGGCATGCGGAGAAGGCGATCCCGAGCATGCCGCGTCACTGAAGCGCTCATCAGGGGCCGGCCCCCGACCGGCCGGGGGGCCGGTGGGTCGGGGGCCGGGTCTGGTTCTGGGGGTCTCCGCCGGTCAGGCGGATCTCGCGGCGGAGGGCCGGGTCACGAGACGATCTTCTGCGAGGCGTTCTCGTTGTGCAGGGTCGAGTCGAAGTCGCTGCAGCCGTAGCTGGTGCCCCGGTCGTCGAACTTCTGCGAATGGCCCGTGTAGAAGCTGTTGTAGTAGACGTAGTACGCGTGGGTGGTGGAGTAGGTGCACGCTCCCGCCGCGTTGTTCTTGACGGCCTGTCCCGCGCCGTTCGCGGCGCCGCCGGTTCCGGCTTCGAAGACGTACACCGTCCTGCAGGTATCGAGGCCGCAGGTGTTCTCGTAGCCCGCGTAGTCCACGTTGTTGCCCTGCCAGACAAAATTGGCGCCGCTCAGATTCGAGTTGTACTTCAGATCGAGTGCGTCGTCGGAGCAGCCGCTGAACCCCCCGCAGTTGCTGCTCACGTAGGAGATGTGGGTGGCCGCCTGTGCGACGGGCGAAGCGGCGAGCGAGACTCCGGCGATCGCGCCGCTCGTGGCTGCCACGATGCCGAGGCGCTGAACCGCCTTTTTCAGGGTGGAACCCATCATGGTCGAACTCCCTTTCGCTGGTCCCGCGGTTTTTCCGCGGGCCGATTCTCCGTTCGGGCGCTCCTCAGCGGCGTAGTGCGTCGAGGGGCTCGATACGGGCGGCGCGGAGGGCCGGGTAGAGGCCCGCCGCGAAGCCGGTGGCCATACCGATCAGCGGGGCGGCCAGCACGGTGTACGGCTGGAGCACCGCGGTCCAGTCGCGGGCCATGGCCGTGCCCACCACGGTGGCCGCGCCCGACGCGGCGCCGATCAGGCCGCCGAGAGCGCCCAGCGCGGTGGACTCGGTGAGGAACTGCGCGGTGATGTGCCGGGGGCGCGCGCCCAGCGCCCGGCGCAGGCCGATCTCACTGGTGCGCTCCAGGACGGCCACCAGGGTGGTGTTGGCGATGCCGAGCGTGCCGACGGCCAGGCAGATCGCCGCCAGGATGAGGAAGAGCCCGGACATGTCGGTACTCACCTGGTCGCGCAGCGCGTGCGGGTCGGGCGGCGGAACCGCCTTGAGCAGGCGCGGTTCGTCCGGGCGCAGGGCGAGCGGTGCCTGGCGGGCGATGAGCGGGCCCGCACCGGGCCGGGTGCGGATGAGCGCCTGCGCGGCCGCGTCCGCCGGCGGCCCGTACGCGCGCAGGGCGGTGCTGGACGGGATGATCATTCCGAGCAGCGTCTGCGGGAGCCGCTGCACGTCGGAGACGATCCCGACGACCGTGTAGGCGACGCCGTCGACGAAGACCGCGGGCTGGTCGTCGGTGCGGGTGATGCCGAGCAGTCGGGCGGCGGGCGCGCCGAGCAGGGCGACCCGCTCGCCGCGCCGCTGGTGGAAGCCGTTGTAGAGGGCGCCGGTGCCGAGCGTCGGCTGCATGGCGCGCAGCGCACCGGGCGACGCGGCGAACAGTCCGATGCCGGAGCCGGAGCCGCTGCCGGAGGCGCTGTCGGCGCCCGCGCCGTTCGCCGCGGCGGCGGTGACGTCGGGGCGCGCCGAGATGCGCGGGTTGCGCAGCGGCACCTGCCACCAGACGCCCGCGTCCGTCACGCCGTTGAGCGCGGCGAGCCGGGCGTCGGAGTCGGCGGGGAAGTCCATCGCGCCCCGGCCGCTCGTGCCGGGGCCCGCCTCGGTCCCGGCGCCGAGGTCCTGGACGGTGACGGTGGTGTCCTGGAGCAGGCTGAACGACTTGCCGATCTGCCCGGTGGCGGTGGAGGTGAGCCCGAGGACGGCGACGAACGCGCCGACGCCGAGGACCGTGCCGACGGTGGTCAGGATCGAGCGGCCGGGGCGCTGGACGATCCCGGCCAGCGCTTCGGCGAGCGCGTCGCGCACGGCGAGCCGCGTCCGCCGGGCCGCGGGACGGAGCGACGCCCTGCCTGCGGGCCGGGAGCGGGCACCCTGCGAGGGGGGCGTCTCCCGGAGCGCGGCGGCCGCCGCCCGTGGCCCGGCGGGGGCTGCCCCGCGCGGCTCCGGCGCCGCCGTGCCGAACGCCGGGGACGGTGCGAGAGTGCCGTCGAGGAGGGTGACCCGGCGGTGGGCGCGGGCGGCGACCGCGGGGTCGTGGGTGATGACGACCACCGTCACGCCGGAGGCGTTGAGCGCCCCGAGCAGGTCCATGACGGACGCGGCGGTCGCCGAGTCGAGGTTGCCCGTCGGCTCGTCGCAGAGCAGCAGGTCGGGGGAGTTGACCAGGGCGCGGGCGATGGCCACGCGCTGGCGCTCGCCGCCGGACATGGTGGTGGGCAGCGCGTGCGCGCGGTGCGCCAGGCCGACCTGGCGCAGGGCCTCGTGCGCGGCCTCGGTGCGGGGGGCCGAGCGCGGGGTGACGTAGAGCTGGGCGAGGACGACGTTCTCCAGCGCGGTGCGGTAGGGCAGCAGGTGGAAGAACTGGAAGACGAAGCCCACCCGGCGGCCGCGCAGCGCGGCCCGATCGCGTTCGCCGACCCCGCCGGTGTCGGTGTGCCCGAGCCGGTAGGTGCCCGCGGTGGGCCGGTCGAGCAGCCCCAGCAGGTTCAGCAGCGTCGACTTGCCCGAGCCGGAGGGCCCGACCACGGCGACGAAGTCGCCCGCGCGCACCGCGAGGTCGACCGGCCGCAGGGCGTGCACAGGCGGTATGCCCGGGTACGTCTTGGCGGCCCCGGACAACTCCAGCACGGGGAGGCCGACTTCCTCGGGCACGGCCGTGGGCGCCGCCTCAACCGCAGGCGCAGGCGCAGGCGCGGGTGCAGGCGCAGGGCCGAGGCCGAGTCCGAGGGTACGGGTACGGGTACGGGTACGGAAGAGACTCATTGGCCGACCACGACCTTGTCGCCCGGCGCCAGGCGGGCGCCGCCCAGGGGCGTGACCTGGACCAGGCCGTCCGCCGAGACGCCCGCCTTCACCGGTACGACGTGCTGCGTGCCGCTCGGGTCCATGACCGTGACCGTCGTGCGGGCGTCGGCCCGCGCGGAGATCGCCGCCTGCGGCACGGCGAGCACCGGGGTGTCGGTCGCGGCGGCGGTGAGGGTGATCCGGACGTCCTGCGCCGCGAACCGGCCGTCCCACGGCTTGGACGGGCGGATCACCAGCGGCAGGTACGCTCCGCCGCCCATCGCGGCGGGGGCGCCGGCTGCGCCGTCCCCGCCGCCGTCCCCCTCCTTGCCGCTGCCGGGAACCACGAGTGCGCCGACCGACTCGACGGTGCCGTCCGCCTCCGCGCCCGTCACCTCGGACAGCACCTGCGCCCTCATCCCGGCGGCGACCAGCCCGGATTGCGTCGGGTCGAGCTGTCCGACGAGCGTCATACCGCCGCGC
The DNA here is from genome assembly GCF_036353415.1 of Actinacidiphila polyblastidii. Classification (NCBI taxonomy): domain Bacteria; kingdom Bacillati; phylum Actinomycetota; class Actinomycetes; order Kitasatosporales; family Streptomycetaceae; genus Actinacidiphila; species Actinacidiphila polyblastidii. Next base: position 83,565 of record NZ_JAZEWV010000011.1, on the reverse strand, counting down.
GCCAGCGTCACCACCGGCCCCTTGACCGGGTCGCCCACCTGCACCGGCACGGACACCACCCGTGCGGGCAGCGACGGCATGAACAGCACCTCGGACGCGGGCACCATCGCGTGCGCCACGGGCGCGGTCGGCGCGGCGGGAGGCGCCTTGTCGTTCCCCGCCGTCGGGCCCGCCGGGCCCGCCGTGCTGACCGGCACCGGGTAACCGAGCCCGCCATACAGCCGCTTGACCGCGGACTCGGTGCCGGCGCCGAAGGAGCCCTTGGCGTCGCCGCCCGTCGCGTACCCCGACTCACGCAGGGCCGACTGCAGTTGCGTGACGTCCTTGCCCTGCGCGCCGAAGGTCAGATCGCGGTAGGCGGGCAGCACGCCGGCGAGCGCGATGATCGGGCGGCCCGAGTACTCGACGAGGACCTGGGCGGCCCGCACCTTCTGCCCGGGGTGCACGTAGACGCCCGTGACCACCAACTGGGACGGCTGCGACGATGCGTCGGTCGCCGCCACCGAGGTCGGCGCGGCCGACACGGTGCGCCCGTCGGAGAACGTGCCGCGCAGCACCACCGTGGAGCGCAGCACCTGCCGGACCGCCTGCGCGGTGATCACGCTCGCCTTCGGCGGCCGGGTGTCGGCCACCGCCTGCGACGGCGACTGCACCCACTGGGCGGCCACCACCCCGCCGACGGACAGCGCCACCGCGACCGCGGCGGTGGTGACCACCGCCCGCCGCCTGCGGACCAGCCGCGACCCGCTCGGCCCGGAGGCGGCGGGCGTGCCGGAGGTGCCGCCGCCCGCCGGCCCCGGACCCGTGTCCGTGCCCGCACCGTTCGCGCTCATCCGAACCGCCCCCGCGTCCTCACCCGGTCACCGACGTCGCGGCCTTGACCGCGGCGGTCACCGTGTCGCGCTGCTCCTGGAGGGCCAGTTGGTTCTGTTCGACCTGCTGGCGCTGGATGGCCGACTCGACGCCGAACCAGGTCTTCACCAGGCCGGTCTGCTTCTTGCAGGCGATGTCGGCGGTGGCGACCTGGATCGCCTTCGGGCCCACCGGCCGTCCGTGCACGTACGGCGCGAGGCGGGGGGCGTTGAGCGGGGTGTCGATCGTGTAGCCCCTGCTCTTCATGCACGCCGACCACGCGGTGACGACCTGCTGGACACCGGCGTCCGCCTGGGACTTGTCGAGGCTGGCCGCGTCGAGCCGCGACGCCAGGGTGGGGTCGACCCGGTCCGCACCCACCTTCCGGGCCGCCTCCGCCTTGCAGCCGCCGTCCGGCAGGGCCTTGCCCTGGTAGGACGGCGCCTTCGGTGCGGACGGCGCCGAGCCGGTGCGGCCGGTGAGCACGGTGCGGGCGGCATCGGTGAGCATGAGCTGCGGCCCGCCGGTCCCGTCCTCGCCCTCGTCCCCGAGGGTGTACCCGAACTTCGCGGCCTTGTCCGGCTCGGTGATGCCGTAGCGGCGGGCCATGTTGGAGTCGTCGTAGTTCGGCGGCGGGAGCGTGCCGCGCGGCGGGAGCGTGAGGCTGAAGCCGTAGCGCGCCATGCACCGCTCGGTGAGCTTGTCGATCGCCGTGCCGATCGTCACCGTCTCGGGGTACGTCTCCATGTACGCCTCAAGGGGGAGCACGAGTCCCTGGGCCAGCCCCGTCTTGGGCACGGGGGCGGGCCACGCGGCCGCCGCCACCCGGTTCGCGCCCGAGGTGCCCGGCGACGCCGTGCCGCCGCTCCGGCCGTCAGAACACCCGGCGGCGCCGGCGGTCAGCAGGACGACGCCGACCACGGCGGCGGGGAATCGGGCGCTGCGCCCACTGCGGTGCGGCATTTCGTTCCTCAGCGTCAAGTCGGGGTTCACCCATTCCGTTATCCCGGTGGAAGTCGCGCAGGACCGGAGGGAATGCATCCTTCCGGCGAATCGGCATCGGTGCGCAGGATGACCTCGGAAATATTTGCACGCTGCCGCACATCCGGCGCCGGGAATGCGCGGCGGCATTGCGCCGACCGGATCGCTTGACATCGATTCCTCGGCGAGAACCGGATTCCGATCGCTGATCGGGCTGCCGGTTCGCCGCCGGGTGCCTTCCGGTACGGCGTGCGGTCTCCTTGCCGCCGCGTGCCGGCCGGCGGAGACGCCCGCGCACGCTGACGTGCTGGACCCGCCCGCCACCGAGGAGCGGACAGCGCGGGCAGAGGCGGGCACGGGCGGGGTCTCGGCGAGTTCTCACGGTTGTTCCACCGTCGCCGTGCGGTGAGCCGATGCGAGCGGAGGCGCAATTGCGCCGATGCCTTCCCCGGAAAGGGGTCCCATAGCGCCATGGCCGCTGATAAAGGCAGGTCGTGGCCGCCGGGTGAATGCGGCGGGGAGGCGCGGACGAAATTCCGCGCACCGCCGGGGCCCTTGCCCGTCGCCCGCGAGGAGTGCGCGCGGGACAGCCGCGGCGCGGAGGCCGTCGCCGCCGCCGAGCGGCTCCCGCCGGGCGCGCGACCGCCGCGGGCACGGGGGCGGGCGTGAGGGGCGCGACGGGCGTACGGCCACGGCGCCACGGCCACGGCGCCACGGCGGACGGCCACGACCAGGCCGTACGGCCCCCGGCTGGCGGGCCGGTCAGGCCCCGGCGTCCCCGGTGTCGCGGGACTTCAGCCGCTCCGACTCGGCGCGGACCTCAGCGGCGGTGGCGCGCTCGCGGCGCAGCCAGCCCGGCTCCTCGGACTTCAGCGCCTCGATCTCGTCGGTGGTCAGGGGCTCGGTGACGCCCCCGCGGGCCAGGCCGGCGATGGAGACGCCGAGCCTGGCGGCGACCACCGGGCGGGGGTGCGGGCCGTTGCGGCGCAGGGCGCGCAGCCACTCGGGCGGGTCGGCCTGCAGCGCGTTCAGCTCGTCGCGGGAGACGACGCCCTCCTGGAAGTCCGCGGGGGTGGCCTGGAGGTACACGCCCAGCTTCTTCGCCGCGGTCGCGGGCTTCATCGTCTGGGTGGTCTTCTGCGACGTCATGGGGTCAAGGGTAACGAGCGCGCGCGCCCTGCTCGGACCACGGCCGGTAGCCTTGCCCGGTGACAGGCTCGGAAGTACCTCCCGCGTTCCGGTTGGCGTACGTCCCCGGTGTGACGCCCGCCAAGTGGGTGCGGATCTGGCATGAGCGGCTGCCCGACGTACCGCTCACGCTCACCCAGGTGCCGCCCGCGCAAGCCGCCGACCTGCTGCGCGGGCTCGACGCGGACGCCGGGTTCGTACGGCTGCCGATCGACCGCACGGACCTCAGCGCGATCCCGCTCTACACCGAGGCGACCGTGGTCGTGGTCCCCAAGGACCACCTCCTGGCGGCCGCCGACGAGGTGACGGCCGCGGACCTCGCCGAGGAGGTCGTGCTGCACCCCTTCGACGACACCCTGGGCTGGGAGCGGCCGCCGGGGCTGCCCGCGCTGGAACGCCCGGCCGCCACGGCCGACGCCGTCGAACTGGTCGCGGCGGGCGTCGGCCTGCTGGTCGTGCCGCAGTCGCTGGCCCGCCTGCACCACCGCAGGGACCTCACCTACCGGCCGTTGACCGACGCCCCCGGCTCGCAGGTCGCGCTCTCCTGGCGCGAGGACACCACCACCGACCTGGTGGAGGAGTTCATCGGCATCGTCCGCGGGCGCACCGTCAACAGCACCCGCGGCCGCGGTCCCACCCCGCCCCAGCCGAAGGGCCGGCGCGCCGAGGCGGCCGGCGGCGCGGCGGGCAGGAACCCGCGCGGCGGGGCCCAGAAGGGCGCCGCCAAGGGCGGCGGCAAGGCGGCCGGAAAGGCCGGCGGCAGGGGCGGCACGCCGAGGAACACTCCGAAGGGTGCGCCCAAGGGCGCCAAGCGGGGCAAGCCCCGCCGCCCGTAGCCGCCGGACGGCCCCGCCCGGGTGCCCGCGGTCGCGCGCACGGCGTCGCGCCGGTCGCCGTCGCCGCAGGCGGCCGGGCCGCGGGTCCGGAATGCCCCGGGCCCCCGCTGCCGCGCCTGCACCGTCGCGCGCCGGTTGCCCCGGCGCAGGCGGTCGTGGGCCGGCCGGGCCCTGGCCCCCGCGCGTACGGGTCGCGCGGCGGTTGCCGCCCGCAGGCGGTCGTGGGCCGGCCGGGTGGCGGCTACTCCCGTACGCCGTCGCGCGCCGCGCGCGACTGGCGGCATGCCTGGACGTACCCCCGCACCAGCGGGTTCGTGGTGGCGCGCGGCCAGGCCAGGGCGAACCGGCTGGGGGAGACGCCGCGGACCGGGCGGGTGGCGACGCCGCCGAGGGTGACCAGCGCCGCGTTGCCCGCGGCGAGCAGCACCACGCCGAGCCCGGCGGTGAGCGCCTCGTACGTCTCCTCGGTGCTCGCCACCTCCGCGCCGATGCGCGCCGGGCGGCCGCCGCGCGCGTCGGTGGCCAGCCAGTGGTCGCGCAGCGGGCCGGCCGCGGCGGGCAGTGCGAGGAACGGCTCGTCGAGCAGGTCGGCGAAGTCCACCGTGTCCCGCGCCGCCAGCGGGTGCCGGTCGGGCAGCGCCACCAGCCGCGGCTCCTCGGCGACGACCAGGTACGCGTACCGGTCCTGGTCGGGCAGCGGAAGCCAGACGAAGGCCACGTCGCTGCCGCCGTCCGCGAGCCCGGCGCTCGGGTCCTCCCAGCCGACATGGCGCAGCCGCAGCGCCGCGTCGGGGTGCGCGGCGCCGAACCGCGACCGGATGGCGGGCAGCAGCCCGCCGCGCCCCGGGCTGGTGCTCATGCCCACCACCAGGGTGCTGCGCTGGTCCGCCTTGGCGCCCTCCACCGCCGCCCACGCGTCGTCCCAGGCGTCCAGCACCCTGCGGGCCGAGGGCAGCAGCGCCGCCCCCGCCGCGGTGAGTTCGACGCCCTGCCGGCCGCGTACGAAGAGGGTGGCGCCCAACTGCCGTTCCAGCGCCCTGATCTGCTTGCTCAGCGCGGGCTGCGACACGAACAGCCGCTCGGCCGCCCGGGTGAAGTGCAGCTCGTCGGCGACCGCGACGAAGTACCGGAGATCCCGCCCGTGCACATCCATAACTATCGGTTATCACGGCGGGTCTTGGACGGGCAAGGGCGGCTGCGGGCAGAGTCGATCGCGTAAGGAAGCAGCAGCGGGAAAACGGGAGGCGTCATGAACAAGGTCTGGCTGGTCACGGGTGCGAACAGCGGTCTCGGGCGGGCGATCGCCGAGGCGGCGGTGGCCGCGGGCGATGTGGTGGTCGCCGCTGCCCGCCGGGTCGAGACGCTCGACGAGCTGGTCGCCGCACACCCCGACCAGGTCGAGGCGCTGCGCCTCGACGTCACCGACGGCGCGGCGATCGACGCGGCCGTCAAGGACGTGCTGGGCCGGCACGGCCGGATCGACGTGCTGGTCAACAACGCGGGCCGCACCCACGTCGGCGCCTTCGAGGAGACCTCGGACGCGGAGCTGCGGGACCTGTTCGAGGTGCACGTCTTCGGGCCGGCCGCGCTGGCCCGCGCGGTGCTGCCGGGCATGCGCGAGCGCCGCTCGGGGGCGATCGTGCAGATGAGCAGCATGGGCGGCCAGATGTCCTTCGCGGGCTTCTCCGCCTACAGCGCCACCAAGTTCGCGCTGGAGGGGATGACCGAGGCGCTGGCCGACGAGGTGGGGCCGCTGGGCATCAGGACGCTGATCGTGGAGCCGGGCGCCTTCCGCACCTCGCTGATGGGCAACGGCAGCGCCAGCGCCGAACTCCCCGACTACCAGGCGACGGTGGGTGCCACGCGGGCGATGCTCGCGGCCGGCGACGGAGCGCAGCCGGGCGACCCGGCGAAGGCCGCCGCGCTGATCATCGCGGCGCTGGAGGCCGAGCGGACCCCGCTGCACCTGCCGCTCGGCGAGGACGGCGTCGACGCCGTCCTCGGCCACCTCGACGAGGTCCGCGCCCAGGTCGGCGCCTGGCAGGAGCGCACCAGGGCCACCGCCTTCGACGCGTGAGCGAGGCCGCGCCACCGCGCGGCGACGGCGCCCGGCCCCCCTGGCGAGGGGGACCGGGCGCCGTCGTGGTCCGCGGAGATCCGTCTCAGCGGTGGTGCGGGGTGAGGCCGTCGTGGACGGCGGAGATCAGCTCACCGTCGGCGGTGTCGCCGTCGAGCGACCAGGCCATCGCGCCGCCGAGGTGGGCGGCCCGGATGAACGCGGTCTTCTGGGCGATGACCTGCGGGTCGTCGTAGGTCCAGAAGTTCGTGCCGTCGTAGAGCCAGGCGAAGCCGTCCTTCACGTCGCGGTGGACCGTGTACGTGCCCGACCGGGCGAGCGCCTCAAGGGCGTGGTAGTCCTCGTTGCCCGCCTGCCAGGTGGCCGGCGCCGGGCCGGTGGAGGACTGGAAGAGGCCGGCCGTGCCGCCGTCGGGCACACCCGTCCAGCCCTGGCCGTAGAACGGCACGCCGAGGACGAGCCGGCGGGCCGGTGCGCCGCGGCGCAGCCAGTCGCCGACCGCCTGGGTGTCGGAGAAGTCGTTCGCCACCGGGGTGTCGCGCGGGGCGCGCAGCGCGGACTGCTGGTTGGTGGTGGCCTCGTACGGGCCGTGGAAGTCGTAGCCCTGCACGGTGCCGAAGTCGAGGTACTTGAAGATCTTCTTCGCCTCGAAGCCCGCGTCGATCTTCGCGGGCGCCGCGGGCAGGAAGGCGCTCAGGTCGTAGTGCCTGTGGGTGGTGCGGCCGTACGCGTCGAGCTGCCTGCGGAACTCCGCGGCCAGCGCCGTGAAGTCCTGCTTGTCCTGGGGCCGGTAGACGGTGTCGGTGTCACCGGAGGAGCCCGGCCACTCCCAGTCGATGTCGACGCCGTCGAAGAGCCCGGCGGCCGAGCCCGGACCGCCCTTGCCGTCCAGCAGCGGCAGGTTGCCCTTGATGAAGATGTCCAGGCAGGAGGAGACAAGTGTGCTGCGGGAGGCGGGAGTCAGCGCCGCGTCGGAGAAGTGGGTGGACCAGCCCCAGCCGCCGATCGAGATCAGCACCTTCAACCGGGGGTTCTTCGCCTTGAGTTCGCGCAGCTGGTTGAAGTTGCCGGCGAGCGGCTGCTCGGCGGTGTCGGCGGTGCCGTCCACCGAGGTCGCGGCGTCCACCGGGTGCTGGTAGTCCGCCCACGCGTCGCCCTCACCGGCGACGTTGGCCTCGAAGCACTTGCCGTCGGCGCCGATGTTGGCGAACGCGTAGTTCAGGTGCGTCAGTTTTCCGGCGGTGCCGGAGGTCTGGACGTTCTTCACCTGGTAGTTGCGGGCATAGATGCCCCACTGGGTGAAGTAACCGACGCTCTTGTAGGCCGAGTCGGCCGACGCGGGGGCGGGGCGGCCGCCTCCGTGTCCGTCGTGGGCTTGCGCGGAGGTGCCGCCGGTGACGGCGGGCAGGACGGCGACCACGGATAGGGTGGCGGCCGTCGCGGCCATACGGCCGAGGAATCGTCGACGCATGGCCGGACGCTATTGGTCTGGACCAATGCGGGTCAAGGGAAACGGGTGAACCGGGTCCGTATACGCGGATCGGCGTAGACGCGCGGCGCTCCGCGCCCGGCCCCACGGACCCGGTCCGCCCCGGCGGCCCCCACTGCCCCGGCGGCCCCGACAGCCCCCCGGCTCGGGAGAGTTGCGAGGACGCGACGGAGCCCGGTGGCGCGCCGCCCGCACCCGCGGCCTCGGCGGCGAGACGCCGAGCGGGCCGCGGGACGGCCCGGAGGGCGACGGACCCACCGGGCGGGCGCCGGGACCGTAAACTCCCCTGGTGGACATACCTCCGCCGCCCCCGCCCCCGCCGTCCGCTGACGACGCGCCGCCGCCCGGCCCGGCTCCCGCCGACGCCCAGCCGACCATGCCGGCCGTGCCCGCGCCGCGTGCGGAACCGCCCGCCGAGCCGCGCGACCCGTTCGCCCCGCCGCCGCCCGGCGGAGCGGCGGGACCGCCGCCGGTCCCGATGCCGCCGCCTCAGCCCGGCGGGCCGTACGGCGCCCTGCCGGCCTACCCGCAGTCGCCGTACGGCACCGGCACCGGCACCGGCTCCGGCCCGTACGGCGGCCCGCCGCCGGGCGGCCCGTACCCGTACGGCGGCCCCGCCGGCTACGGCTATCCCCCGCCGCCGCCCGGCTGGTACGGCGGCTATCAGCAGAACCTGGGCACCAACGGCCTGGCGATCGCCTCGCTCGTGGTGTCGATCGCCGCCTTCTGCCTGCCGGTCGTCGCCGCCGTGCTCGGCATCTTCGGCCTGCGCCAGATCCGGCGCACCGGCCAGGGCGGCCGCGGCCTGGCGATCGCGGGCATCGTGATCAACAGCGTCGCGACCGTGCTGGTCGCGGTGTTCGTGGTGCTCGGCCTGGTCGGCGCCCTCGACGAGGGCAACACCGACGTGCAGGACATCAGGGTCGGCCAGTGCTTCAACACCGTCGGCAGCTCGCTGTCCGACTACGGGGGCGACGGCCGCCGTTCCACCAGCGTGGACGTAGTGTCCTGCGGCGACGAGCACGACGCGGAGGCGTACGCGGTCTTCACGCTGGACGAGTCCCTCGGCGACACGTACCCCGGGGTGGACCGGATCTCCGAGATCTCCAACGACAAGTGCGCCGACTACGCCGACGACTACCTGGGCGACCAGACGCTCGGCGACGACATGGACATCTACTTCTACATGCCGCCGAAGTCCGGCTGGAACCGCGGCGACCGGGCGGTGACCTGCTTCTTCGGCAGCAGCGGCGGCAAGGTGTCCGGCTCGGTGAAGTCCGGCGCCGGCACCGACTCCGACCCCGGCATGGGGGTCTGAGGCTCACCCGGAAGGTCTGAGGCTCACCCGGAAGGGGGGCGCGCGGAGCGGCCCGGGGGGCGGGCCGGCGGCCTCAACGAGGAGCTGCGGGCGGCTGACCGGCGGCGGACCGGCGGCGATACGGAATGTCATGTTAAGGGGAAGGCTTGCGGTCGAGTACCGACCGTTGCCAAGCTGTCGCAGACAGTCAACCCCTGGGAGGGGCACGTGGCCTTCGGTGAGCAGCCCGCCTATCTTCGAGTCGCCGGGGACCTGCGGCGGAAGATCCTCGACGGCACGCTGCCGCCGCACGCCCGGCTCCCCTCGCAGGCGCGCATCCGCACCGAGTACGGCGTCTCGGACACCGTGGCGCTGGAGGCGCGCAAGGTGCTGATGGCCGAGGGGTTCGTGGAGGGCCGCTCCGGCTCCGGGACCTACGTCCGCGAGCGCCCCCGCCGCCGGACGATCCTGCGCAGCGGCTTCCGCCCGGCCGGCCCGTCGACCCCGTACCGCCAGGAGCAGGCGGACGAGGGGAGCAAGGGCAGCTGGGAGTCCCGGAGCGTGCAGGACGTGGCCACCGCGGCCATCGCCGAGCGGCTGGGCATCGAGCCCGGCGAGCGGGTGATGCGCACCCACTACCTCTTCCGCACCGAGGGCGAGCCGTCGATGATCTCGACGTCCTGGGAGCCGCTGGGCCTGACCGCCCGCACGCCCGTGCTGCTGCCGGAGGAGGGGCCGGTCGGCGGGCAGGGCGTGGTGCCGCGGATGGCGGCGATCGACGTGCTGGTCGACCACATGGCCGAGGAGGTCGGCGCGCGGCCGGGGCTGGCCGAGGAGACCGCCGCGCTCGGCGGCGTGCCCGGCCACATCGTGATCGAGATCCGGCGCACCTACTTCGCGTCCGGCCGCCCGGTGGAGACCGCCGACGTGGTGATCCCCGCGGAGCGCTACCGGGCGGTGTACCACCTGCCGGTACGGTGAGTTGACGGGGCGTCAACTTCTGGACGAACGGCTGGCCGGTTCGGTACCTCTTCGTGTCAATGCGGACCCGCGCGGTGAAGCTCGGGCGTAGGGTCGGGCATATGCGCATCGCCGTTTCCTCGGACATGGATGAGCCCGTGGCCCGGCAGCTCCTCGACGAGCTGCGCCGGCGCGGGCATTCCGTGCTCGTGCACGGCGCCCTCGAGGACGGCGGCGCGGCCGCCGCCGGGACGGGCGCGGAGCCCGCGGCGGGGACGGCCGAGCGCGACGGCTGGGCGTGGAGCGCGTCCGCCGCGGCGCGGGCGGTGGCGGACGGCACGGCGGACCAGGCCGTCGTCTGCTGCTGGACCGGCACCGGGGCGTCGATCGCGGCGAACAAGGTCGCGGGGGTGCGCGCCGCACTGTGCGGCGACGCATACACCGCCGAGGGGGCACGGAAGTGGAACGACGCGAACGCGCTGGCGCTCAGCCTGCGTACGGTGTCAGGGCCGATGCTGGCGGAGATCCTCGACGCGTGGTTCGGGGGCCGGCCGAGCCGGGACCCGGAGGACCTGCGGAACGTGGCGCGTCTGAGCGCGGTGGAGGGGGGCTCGTCGTGACCGCGGAGCTGGTGTGGATGCTCATACGCCAGGACGCGGGCGGCAACCGCTACCGCGTCGGACGGTACGCGACGAAGGCCGAGGCCGAGCGGGTCGCGCAGTCGCTCGGCGACGCCGGGGCGCAGGAGGTCTACGTGATCGAGCGGGCGGCCCCGCGGGCGGCCCAGACGTGAGTGCCGGCACGGCGGAAGGACCCGGGACCCCGGCGGCCGGCGCGCCGCGGATCGTCGTCGGCGGCATCCTGGTGCGCGGCGGGCGGCTGCTGGCCGCACGGCGCACCGCGCCGGCCGAGACGGCCGGCCGGTGGGAGTTCCCCGGCGGCAAGGCCGAGCCGGGCGAGGACGAGCGCGCGGCGCTCGTGCGCGAGCTGCGCGAGGAGCTGGGCGTGGAGGTGCGCCCGCTGGTGCGCGTGCCGGGGGAGTGGCCGCTGACCGCGGGGTTCGTGCTGCGGGTGTGGACCGCGGAGCTGCTGCGCGGCGTCCCCGAGCCGCTGGAGGACCACGACGAGCTGCGCTGGGTGACGCCGCAGGAGGCCGCCGCGCTGCCCTGGCTGGACCCCGACCGTCCCGCGCTCGCCTGGGCGGCCGGCCGGCTGTGACGCCCGGCCCATGACGCCCGGCGCCTCGGCCGCGACGCCCCTGAGCCCTGACGGCTCCCGCAGCCCGGTTCCGGCGGGCGGTGGCGCCGCCCTGCCCGCGGCGGGACCGCGCGGCGGACGGCCGCCGCGGGCAGGCCACCCGTCTCCCCGCCCGGAGGGGCGCTTCGGCGGCGATAGGGGCAATATCGGGTAGGAGGGGACGAAACCCTCTTGGAGGCTGGGCGTGCGCCCCGGCCGGACCCGGTCGGGGGTGCAACGCATGAGCGCCAGCGGCGACGACCCCGCGCCCCCCTCCGACCGCGGGCAGCGCAGCGGCACCCTGCTGGACACCCTGCGCGTCGCCGTGGTCATGCTCGACACCAGCGGCCGGGTGCTGCTGTGGAGCCCGCTGGCGGAGGAGGTGCTCGGCTGGGCCGGCGAGCACATCGTCGGCCGCCGGGTGGGCGGCCTGTTCGGACCCGCGGAGGCGGTCGAGGGCGCCGACGGCGGCCCGCCGCGGCTGCGCTCCGTCCCCGAGCCGGGCCAGGCCGAGGCGATCCTCGCCGAGCTGCTGCGCGGCGGGCGCTGGGACGGCATCCTGTCGCTGCGCCACCGCGACGGGCACAGCGTGCAGGTGGAGACCAGGGCCAGCCTGCTGGTCGACGGCGACGGCCGCCCCTTCGTGCTGGCGTCCATGGTCGAGACCAGCAGACTGCGCACCCTGGAGCACGACCTGGCCGCGCTCGACTCGCTCTTCGACGCCTCGCCGCTCGGCGTGGCGATCTTCGACAGCGACCTGCGCTACGTGCGGGTCAACGAGGCCCTGGCCCGGCTGAACGGCATGCCCGCCGCCGACCACCTGGGCCGCACCGTCGCCGAGATCCTCGACCCGGTGAGCGCGGCGAACCTCACCGAGCTGCAGCGCACCGTGCTGGTCACCGGCCGCCCGGTGATCGACCTGGTGGCGCTCGCGCCGCACGGCCGCGGCCACCGCTCGCTGTCGTACCACCGGCTGGTGGACCGGGCCGGGCGGGTGCTGGGCATCAGCGCGACCGTCATGGACGTCACCGAGCGGGTGCAGGCCGCCGCGAAGGCCGAGCGGGCCCGGCGCCGCCTGGCGCTGCTCGACGACGTGGGCAGCAGGATCGCCGGGGTGCTCGACGTGCACCGGGCGGCGGAGGAGCTGGCCGAGGCGCTGGTGCCGACGTTCAGCGACTACTCCGGGGTGATCCTGCACGCCGAGGTGGCGGGCGGCGGGGAGCTGCCCTCGGTGCAGTACAGCGAGGGCACGCCGCTGCGCCAGCTGGGCGTGGGCGCGCTGCGCTGGACCCCCGCGGTCTCCCGGATGCTGCGCCGCGGCCAGCCGATCACCTTCACCGCCTCCTCGGTGTTCGGCACCGTGCTGTTCACCGGGCAGCCCCGGCTGGTCACCTCCGACGCCGAGCTGCGGGCCACCACCTTCCCCGAGGACCCCAAGGTCGAGGCGGCCGTCGAGCTGGGCGTCAACTCGCTGCTGGTGCTGCCGCTGCGGGCCCGCGGCGTGGTGCTCGGCCTGCTGGTGGTCGGCCGGGCCCGCCCCCGCGAGCCCTTCGACCAGGAGGACCTGGCGCTGGCCATGGAGCTGGCCGACCGGGCGGGCGCCGCGCTGGACAACGCCCGGCTCTACGTCCGCGAGCGCGAGGGCGCCCTGATGCTGCAGCGCAGCCTGCTGCCCCGGGAGCTGCCGGAGCCGCCCGGCGTGGAGATCGCCTTCCGCTACGTGCCGGCCAGCAGCGGCGCCGAGGTCGGCGGCGACTGGTTCGACGTGATCCCGCTGGCCGGCGGCCGGCTGGCCTTCGTGGTCGGCGACGTGATGGGCCACGGCCTGGGCGCCGCCGCGACCATGGGCCGGCTGCGCACCGCCGTACGGACCCTGGCGGGCCTGGACATGGCGCCCGACGAGCTGCTGCGCCGCGTCAACGAGCTGGGCGACGACCTCGCGCAGAGCCAGGCGGAGGGCTGGATGGCCACCGCCGTGTACTGCGTCTACGACCCCTCCACCCGCCGCTGCGCCATCGCCCAGGCGGGACACCTGCCGCCGCTGCTCGTGGAGCACCGGGACGACCCGGAGAGCTGCGACGCCCGGCTGCTCGACCTGCCGACCGGGCTGCCGCTGGGCGTCGGCTCCGAGCGCTTCGAGACCACCGAGATGGACGTGCCGGACGGCACCGTCCTGGTGCTCTACACCGACGGCCTTGTGGAGGCCCGCGGCAAGGACATCGGCACCGGTCTGGCCCGGCTGCGCGACACGATGTGCCGTCCGCTGGAGTCCCTGGAGGAGGCGTGCGACGAGCTGCTCTCCACCATGGAGCCGGGCCGCGAGCCGGACGACGTGGCGCTGCTGATGGCCAGGCTCGGCGGGCTGCCGGCCGGCTCCACCGCCGGCTGGACCTTCCCGGCCGAGCCGAGCGCGGTGCGGCTGGCGCGCCGCCGGGTCCGTGACACCCTGGTGGAGTGGGAGCTGACGGCGCTGTCGGACGTCACCATGCTGCTGGTCAGCGAGCTGGTCACCAATTCGCTGAGGTACGCGCACGGGCCGATCGGGGTCCGCATGGTGCGCGGCTCCTCGCTGCTGGTCGAGGTCTCCGATCCGCTGCCCGACCCGCCGCTGGAGCGGGTGGCGGACGAGGACGACGAGGGCGGCAGGGGACTGCAGCTGGTGGGCCGCAGCGCGCGCCGGTGGGGGACGCGGCACGGCACGCTGGGCAAGACGGTCTGGTTCGAACTGGCCCTGCCGTGATGGCCGGAATGGTTCGAAGGGACTGTGCCGGGTATGCCGAAGAGGCGGGAGCGAAGGGTGCGACCGTGGTGTTCCGGGGACGGCCCCCGTACCCCAGGAGCCGAGATGATGCTGTGATCGACAAGACCGTGTGCTGGACGGTCCTGATGCTGAATACTCGGCTCCAACCGGTCCGTGTGCTGAGCTGGAGGGGTCGGGCGTGAGCGACATGCCAGCCGGGGCGGTTCCGCCCGAAGACGACGTGGACCCGGCAGCGGCTGCGGTCTGGCGTTCCAGCCCGCCCGGCTCGATCTACGACTACATACGGGTCGCCTCCTTCTCGCTCGACAGCCGCGGCCGGATCGACCAGTGGAGCCTGCGCGCGGAGGAGTTCTTCGGCGTCCCCGCCGAGGAGGCGCTCGGCAAGGACCCGGTCGCCGCCTTCGCACCGCCCGACGTCCAGATCCGCGGCCACGAGCGGCTGGAGGAGATCCTCGACGGCCACGAGTGGACCGGCCTGGTGCCGTACAACGACGCCACCGGGCAGCGCGGCCTCGCCGAGGTCTACGTGATGCCGGCCGACCAGGGCGCCCTGTGCATCGCGGTGGACGTGGCCACGCTGCGTCAGATCGAGACCGATCTGGCCGCCTCCCAGGCGGTGTTCGGGCAGTCCCCGATGGGCTTCGTGCTCTTCGACACCCGGCTGCGGCTGATCCGCGTCAACGAGCGGTTCGCCACCGTCTTCGGCCGTCCCGCCGAGCAGCACCAGGGCCGCGGCCCGCACGACTTCCTGTCCCGCGTCGAGGCCGACCGGCTCAACGCCGCGCTGCGCCAGGTGCTGGAGACCGGCGAGACGGTGCTCGACATGCCGCTGGTCGGCACCGTGCCGGGCGATCCGACGCGGCGCCGCTGGACCATGTCGCTGTACCGGCTGCACAGCGGCAGCGGCCGGCCGATCGGCGTGGCCGGCCTGGCGATGGACGTCACCGGTCGGCAGCGCGCCGAGCGGGAGGCCGCGCACGCCCGCCGCAACCTGGCGCTGCTCAACGAGGCGGGGTCCAGGATCGGAACCTCGCTCGACCTGGAGACCACCGCCCGCGAACTGCTCGACGTGGCGGTCCCGCACTTCTGCGACCTGGCGTCCGTCGACCTCTACCAGGTGCTGCTGTCCGGCGAGGAGGACCTCACCGGCACCACCGACGGCAGCGGCGAGGTGCGCCGGGTGGCGTTCGCCAGCGCGGTGTCCGACGCCCCGGTGGTGATGGCGGGCGACGACGACATGGTCCCGGCGGACGGCCCGGTGTCGGTGGGCGCGGTGCACCGCTACCGGTTCGGCTCGGCCAGTGCCCGCGCGCTGCGCACCGCCCAGCCGCAGGTGCTCGACGGCGAGGGCGCGGGCGACCTCGGCGGCGCGCTCGTGCAGTGCACCCTGGTGGTGCCGATGGTCGCCCGCGACACGGTGCTCGGCCTGGTGCAGTTCTCCCGCGCCAAGGGCAGCGAGCCGTTCACCGAGCGGGACCGGATGCTCGCCGAGGAGCTCGCCGCCCGCGCCGCGATCTTCCTGGACAACGCCCGCCTCTACCGCCGCGAGCACGAACGCGCGCTGATCCTTCAGCGCAGCCTGCTGCCGCCGGACGACCCCGAGGCGGCCGGCCTGGACATCGCCTGCCGCTACCTGCCCGGCAGCATGGAGACCGAGGTCGGCGGCGACTGGTTCGACGTCATCGACCTGCCGGGCCACCGCACCGCGCTGGTCGTCGGCGACGTGATGGGCCGCGGCCTGCGCGCCGCCGTCGCGATGGGCGAGCTGCGCACCGCCGTGCGGACGCTGGCCATGCTCGACCTGGAGCCCGCCGAGGTGCTCACCGCGCTGGACGAGGTGGTCAGCGGCCTCGGCGCGCCCGGCAGCGGCCGCCGCGGCAAGGACCCGGGCGACGCCGACCTCGCCGAGGTCTACCTGGCCACCTGCGTCTACGTGGTCTACGACGCGGTGACCCGCCGCTGCACCATCGCCAACGCGGGCCATCTGCCGCCGGTCGTGGTGGAGCCGGACGAGAGCCCGCTGCTGCTGGAACTGCCCCGGGGCGTGCCGCTCGGCGTGGGCGGCGAGCCCTTCGAGGAGATCGAGGTCGAACTCACCGACGGCGCCCTGCTCGCGCTCTACACCGACGGCCTGGTGGAGTCCCGCAGCCATCCGCTCGACGAGGGCCTGGACGCCTTCCGCACCTCGCTCGCCGGCCCGTCGAGGCCGCTGGAGGACATCTGCGACTACGTGCTGGCCACCCTGGACACCGCGCACGGCGAGGACGACATCGCCCTGCTGCTGGCCCGCGTCCAGGGGCTGTCCCCCGACAAGGTCGGCGACTGGACGCTGGAGGCGCAGCCGACCTCGGTGGCCAAGGCCCGCGAGCGGGCCCGCGAGCAGCTGCTCACCTGGGGCCTCGAAGACCTGGTCGACACCACGGAGCTGCTGGTCAGCGAGCTGGTGACGAACGCGCTGCGGCACGGCTACGGCGACATCAGGCTGCGCCTGCTGCTGGACCGCACGCTCGTGTGCGAGGTGTGGGACAGCGCGCTGATGCAGCCGCGCCGCCGCCGCGCCCGGGAGACCGACGAGGGCGGCCGCGGGTTGCAGCTGGTCGCCATGCTCAGCCAGAGCTGGGGCAGCCGGCGGACCCACCGCGGCAAGACCGTGTGGTTCGAACTGGCCCTGCGCGGCGGCCAGTCCGCGTCCGCCGGGCCGTCGGTGGACGACCTGCTCAGCATGTTCTGACCGTCAGCATGTTCTGACCGTCAGCCCGTTCCGCACGTCGGCCCGGCGGTCGTCCCAAGCGCCGCCGCCCCCCGAGCCGCCCGCAGCCCCCGGACCGCCCCCCCGAGCCGCCCGCACGCCCCCGGTTACGGCGTGCCGGTCTTCAGCCGGGCCAGCCGGGCGTCGACCTCGGCGGCGTCCGACACCGAGTCCAGCGACTCGAACTGCGCGTCCAGTGAGGACGCGGCCAGCTCCTGGCGGCCCTGGGCGCGGGCCTCCTCACGCCGCACCTTGTCCTCGAACCGGCCCAGGTCGCTGGTCGGGTCGAGCACGTCGATGCTCCTGACCGCGTCGAGCATGGTGTTCTGGGCGTGCGCGGTACGGGACCTGGCGACCAGTTCGTCGCGCCTGGCCTGCAACTGCGTGAGCTTGGCCCGCATCTGGTCCAGGCCCGACTTGAGCTTGGTGACCGTCTCGTTCTGCCCGGCGATGACCGGTTCGGCGGCCGACGCCTCCTTCTCCGACTGCAACTGGCGGTCCAGCGCGATCCTCGCGAGGTTGTCGAAGCGGTCGGCCTCCGCCGCGCCGCCCCCGCCGCGCAGCCCGTCCGCCTTGCGGCTGGCGGCCAGCGCCTTGCCGCCCCACTCCGCGGCGGCGGCCACGTCCTCGGCGTGGTCCTGCTCCATCATCCGCAGGTTGCCGATGGTGTCGGCGACGGCGTTCTCCGCCTCGGCGATGTTGGCGGTGTAGTCCCTGATCAGCTGGTCGATCATCTTCTGCGGGTCCTCGGCCTGGTCGAGCAGCGCGTTGACGTTCGCCTTCGCGAGCTGCGCCACCCGCCCGAGGATCGTCTGCTTGGTCATCGCTCAACTCCCTGTGCTGCACTGTCGGATACACACCGTCGCCGCCGTGGCGGCGGGGCTGTCTGGTAGGGCGGCGCGGGCCGGTACGGGCGCGCGGGCCGGTACGGCGGCGGCATCAGAACCGGCCGCCCGAGCCCATGCGGCCGCGGGTCTGGCCGCCGCCGAACGCCCCGGGGCCGCCGCCGAAGCCGCCGCCCATGCCGCCGAACCCGCCGAACCCGCCGCCTCCGCCGAGCAGGTCGCCCAGCAGGATGCCGCCCAGCACCGCGCCGCCCATGCCGCCCATCCCGGACGTCCGCCTGCCGCCGCCCACGCCGCCGAAACCGCTGACGTCGTGGCGGGCGTACTCCTGGGCCTCGCGGGCCAGCCGGTCGGCCTCCCGGGCGTGCTCCAGGGCGCCGGCCGCGTCGTCGGCGGCGGACGACTCGGCGAGCCGCAGCCGCCGTTCGGCCTCGGCCAGCCGGGTGCGGGCCCGGCTGCCGATCGCGCCGCGGTGCGTGGTGATCTGGTCGGCGGCCGCCGCGACCTCGCTGCGCGCGGCGAGCAGCGCCTGCTCCAGCGACCCGTGGGCGCGCCGCCGCGCCTCCTCGTGCTCGCGCACCCCGGCCAGCGACGCGTCGAGCGCCGCGTCCGCCTCCTCCACCCGGCGCAGCGCCGCGATCGGGTCGTGCCGTCCCGCTGCCAGCTCCTTGTGGACCTCGCCGAGCACCGCCTCGGCGCGGGCGATCCGGCCGCGCAGGTCGGCGGCCGAGCCGTGCGGGGCAGCGGCGAGCAGGCCGCGCGCCTCGGCGAGGTCGGCGTCGGTCTCGGCGAGCGCGTCGCGCAGCTTCGCGTCGGCGCCGCGCAGCTCCTGCTCCCTGCGGGTGACCGAGTCGGCGAGGGTCGCCGCCTGGTCGAGCGCGCCCTCCGCCGCGCGGACGAACACCGCGGCGCGCCCCCGGTCGGAGTCGACCAGGCCGCGCGCCTGGCCCAGGCTGGCGCGGGCGAACTCCAGCCGGTCGCGGGCCTCGGCCGGGTGTCCCGCGACGCTGTCGAGCGCGGCGTCGCTGTAGCGGGCGGCCAGCGGCGCGAGCACCTGCTCGGCCGCGGCGATCCGGCCGGGCAGGGCGGCCGCCGCGGCCTCGGCCTGCGCCAGCACCTGCGGGGCGTTCGACTCCATCGCGCGCAGCCGGTCGAAGGCGTCGGACTCGGCGTCCAGCCTGCGGTTGGCCTGGGTACAGCGGGACAGGATCTCGTCGAGCATCTCGCGGCGGGTCGCGTCGTCCTCGGGGAAGGCGTCGTCGAGCCTCTGCCGCAGCCGGAAGGCCGCGGTCAGCTCGCCCCTGGCGTACTCCACCGCCTCGGCGAACGGCTGCGCGGCCTCGTCGCCGAACTGCGCGGCGGCGAAGCCGACCTCCTCCTGGCTGGTGCGGACCGCGTCGTCGGTCGCCACCAGCAGATGCCGGGCCTGCGCGTCCAGCTCCGGCAGCGGGGTGAGCGGGGTGGGCCGTCTGGGGCCCCACCCGGGCGCACCGGCCGTGCGGCCGGCGCCGGCCGGGCGCACGGCGGGCGGCCTCGGGGCGCGCCGCCTGCGGTACGCCCACAGGCCGGCGAAGAGCGCGGCGGCCAGCGCGACCACCGGAATCCACAGCACGGCCGCGCCGTTGGCGCCGCCGCCGTCCTGGCCGCCGCCGGGGTCGGCGGCGCCCGGGGTGAGGGCCGGCGCGGTCACCGCCTGCCCGGCGAGCACCGCGCCGAAGCCGCCGGCCGCGCCGATCGCCGCGCCCGCCCAGTCGTTCGCGCGCAGCGCGGGCTCGATCGCCTGGTCGTTCACCTCGTCCAGCTGGGCCTGGCTCAGCCCGGCGCCCTGGTCGGCGGAGACCGCGTACTGCCGGGCGTGGGTGGCGACCGCGAGCAGCAGGTCCTTGCGGCCCAGGCCGTTCTTGACCGCGGTGGCGTTCGCCCAGTCCTGCGGGCTGCGGCCGGAGAAGGTGGCGACGTAGGCGACGAAGAGCTGGACCCGCTGGTCGCGGTCGAGGGCGGCGAGGGCCGAGCGGACCTGGGCGGCGCGGTCGCCGAGGGCGCCGACCCGGTCGGTGACCTGGCCCTCCCTGGACAGCGGTATGGGACCGTCGCCCGGGGCGGCGGCCGGCGGCGCGGCGGCGCCGTAGGCGGTGACGACCGCCAGGGTGGGCAGCGCGGTCAAAGCCGTCACGGCGGCGAGGGCCGTGAGCACGGCGGGAAGGCTCCGTCGTCTCCTGCGCACCGCGCCGCCTCCCGCTCGCCCGCGCCACGGCGCACCCCGTGGCTCCTTTTTCGGAGGCTATGCGGGGTTTGCCCGGGGCGCGACTCCGGGCCGCCGTCACGGTGCGGCGGCGGCCCGGAGCCGTACGCCGGCGGCCTGGAGCGGTACGGGGGCGCGCGGGCCGGGCGTCACTGCCCGCGGCGGCGGATCCGGGAGCCGAGCCAGACCAGCGGGTCGTACTTGCGGTCGACCGCCCGCTCCTTCAGCGGGATCAGCGCGTTGTCGGTGATGTGGATGTGCTCGGGGCAGACCTCGGTGCAGCACTTGGTGATGTTGCAGAAGCCGAGGCCGTGGTCCTCCTGCGCGGACGCGGCCCGTACCAGGCCCTGGTCGGCGGCGGCGTCCAGCGGGTGCATGTCCAGCTCGGCGATCCGCATGAGGAACCGCGGCCCGGCGAAGGCCGCCTTGTTCTCCTCGTGGTCGCGCACGACGTGGCAGGTGTCCTGGCACAGGAAGCACTCGATGCACTTGCGGAACTCCTGCGAGCGCTCCACGTCCACCTGCTGCATCCGGTACTCGCCGGCCGCGACGCCCTCGGGCGGCACGAACGCCGGCACCTCGCGCGCCTTCCGGTAGTTGAAGGACACGTCGGTGACCAGGTCGCGCACCACGGGGAAGGCCCGCATCGGGGTGATCGTCACCGTCTCCTCGCGGGAGAACACCGACATCCGGGTCATGCACATCAGCCGCGGCCGCCCGTTGACCTCCGCGCTGCACGACCCGCACTTGCCCGCCTTGCAGTTCCAGCGCACCGCCAGGTCCGGCGTCTGGGTGGCCTGCAGCCGGTGGACGATGTCGAGGACCACCTCGCCGTCGTTCACCTCGACCTGGTAGTCCCGCAGGTCGCCGCCGTCGGTGTCGCCCCGCCACACCCGGAAGTGGGCCGTGTACGTACTCACGCGTCGAGCTCCTCGTCCGTCAGGTATTTGAGCAGCTCGTCCCGCTCGAACAGGCCGAGCAGATCGGGCCGGATCGGGTCGGTCGGCCGCCGGTGCAGCGCGACCGCGCCGGCCTCCTCGTCGAGGGCGCACACCAGGTTGACCTTGCGCCAGGCGCGGTCCATGCCGGGATGGTCGTCGCGGGTGTGGCCGCCGCGGCTCTCGGTGCGCTCCAGCGCGGCGCGCGCCACGCACTCGCTGACCAGCAGCATGTTCCGCAGGTCGATGGCCAGGTGCCAGCCGGGGTTGAACTGCCGGTGGCCCTCCACGCCGGCCCGCAGCGAGCGGGCCCTCAGCGCCCGCAGCCGCTCCAGCGCCTGCTCCATCTCGGGTCCGCGGCGGATGATGCCGACCAGGTCGTTCATCACCTGCTGCAGCTCCTGGTGCAGGGTGTACGGGTTCTCCGGGGCACCGTCCGGCGCACTGTCCGGTGCGTCCCCCGGCGCGCCCCGCGCCGCCTCCACGTCGCCGACCGGCGCGAAGGGCCGCAGCGCCTCGGTCGCCGCGGCGTCCACCAGCGCGTCGCCGGCCCGCGGGCGCTCGTCCCCGGCGAGGGAGGCCGCGTACTCCGCCGCGAACAGTCCGGCGCGGCGGCCGAAGACCAGCAGGTCCGACAGGGAGTTGCCGCCCAGCCGGTTGGAGCCGTGCATGCCGCCGGCGACCTCGCCGGCCGCGAACAGCCCCGGCACGCCGCGGGCCGCCGCGGTGTCCGGGTCGACGTCGACGCCGCCCATCATGTAGTGGCAGGTCGGGCCGACCTCCATCGCCTCCGCGGTGATGTCGACGTCCGCCAGCTCCTTGAACTGGTGGTGCATCGACGGCAGCCGCCGGGTGATCTCCTCGGCGGACAGCCGCGTCGACACGTCGAGGAAGACCCCGCCGTGCGGGCTGCCGCGGCCCTCCTTCACCTCGGAGTTGATCGCCCGCGCCACCTCGTCGCGCGGCAGCAGCTCGGGGGGCCTGCGGTGGCGGTCCGGGTCGCCGTACCAGCCGTCGGCCTCCTCCTCGCTCTGCGCGTACTTCTCCTTGAAGACGTCCGGCACGTAGTCGAACATGAAGCGCTTGCCGTCGCTGTTGCGCAGCACCCCGCCGTCGCCGCGCACCGACTCGGTGACCAGGATGCCCTTCACCGACGGCGGCCAGACCATGCCGGTGGGGTGGAACTGGATGAACTCCATGTTGATCAGCGGCGCCCCGGCCAGCAGCGCCAGCGCGTGGCCGTCGCCGGTGTACTCCCAGGAGTTGGAGGTCACCTTGAAGGACTTGCCGATGCCGCCGGTGGCGAGCACCACCGCAGGCGCGTCGATGACGAACAGCCGGCCGGACTCCCTGACGTACCCGAAGACCCCGGCCACCCGGGCGTCCTGCCCGGGGCGGTCCTCCTTCAGCACGCGGGTGACGGTGCACTCCTGGAAGACCTTCAGCCGCGCCTCGTAGTCGCCGCTGTCCGCGAAGTCCTCCTGCTGCAGCGAGACGATCTTCTGCTGGAGGGTGCGGATCAGCTCCAGGCCGGTGCGGTCGCCGACGTGGGCGAGCCGCGGGTACTCGTGGCCGCCGAAGTTGCGCTGCGAGATCTTCCCGTCGGGGGTGCGGTCGAAGAGCGCTCCCCAGGTCTCCAGCTCCCACACCCGGTCCGGCGCCTCCTTGGCGTGCAGCTCCGCCATCCGCCACTGGTTGAGGAACTTGCCGCCGCGCATGGTGTCGCGGAAGTGCACCTGCCAGTTGTCGCCGGAGTTGACGTTGCCCATGCTCGCCGCGATGCCGCCCTCGGCCATCACCGTGTGCGCCTTGCCGAACAGCGACTTGCAGATCACCGCGGTCCGCAGGCCCCGCTCGCGCGCCTCGATGGCGGCCCGCAGCCCCGCGCCGCCCGCGCCGACCACGACCACGTCGTACGCGTGCCGTTCCACATTCGTCATCTCAGAAGAACCTCGGATCGTCGAAGGCGCCGCTGGACACCAGGTACACGTACAGGTCCGCGACACCGACGCTGACCAGCGAGGACCAGGCCAGCAGCATGTGGCGGCCGTTGAGCACCCCGACCCAGCCCCACAGCCGGTAGCGCACCGGATGCCGGGAGAAGTGCCGGAGCTTGCCGCCGATGATGTGCCGGCAGGAGTGGCAGGACAGGGTGTACGCCCAGATCAGCGTGATGTTCGCCAGCAGCACCACGGTGCCCAGGCCCATGTGCCCCCAGCGGCCGTGCGCGTCCCGGAAGCCGAGCGCGGTGTCGTAGGTGAGGATGCCCGCCACGACCAGCGCCAGGTAGAAGAAGTACCGGTGCGCGTTCTGCAGGATCAGCGGCAGCCGGGTCTCGCCGGTGTACGTCGCGTGCGGCTCGGCGACCGCGCAGGCCGGCGGCGACGCCCAGAAGCCGCGGTAGTACGCCTTGCGGTAGTAGTAGCAGGTCAGCCGGAAGCCCAGCGGGAAGACCAGCACGAGCAGCGCCGGGGACAGGCCCCACCAGTGCCCGAACAGCGCCCAGTCGGCGCCGCCCTTCATGTCCGTGCAGTTCGAGGCGAGGCACGGCGAGTAGAACGGCGACACGTAGGGCGCCGCGTAGTAGTGGGAGTTCGCGAACGCCCGCCAGGTCGAGTACACGACGAACGCGGCCAGGCCCAGGGCGGTGGCCAGCGGTGGCACCCACCACCGGTCGGTCCGCAGGTGCGGTGCCGCGATCGCGGCGCGTCCGGGGGCCCGGACGCCGCGTGCCTGTGTGTCGGGGGTGGAGGAAGTGGTTCCGGTGGCCAAGGGGGACTCCGAAGGAGCGGGGGTGAGGGGTGTGCGCGGCCGGGCGGGGCCCCGGGCCGGGGCCGCGGGCTCAGGGCGCGTGCCGGTACGGCGAGCCCAGCCCCTCGTCCTCGGCGTCGGTCCACAGGCCGCGGTCGTACGGGGCGTCCGAGATCGACACCATGTCGACCGTGCGGGACCCGGCCGCGGCCGGCGCCGACGCCTGCAGCAGCCCGAGGCTCTCGCGCAGGTGGGCGGCGTCGGCGCGGACCCGGCGCATGTCCAGACTGTCGCCCGCCTGCTCGTCCAGGCGCGCGACGCAGCGCATCAGATCGTCGAGCCGTCGCTGTACCGAGGTCAGGTCGTCGTGCAGGGACATGGGGGTGCCCTCACCATCTGCCGCCGTGCGGTGGGTGTGACGTGGTCGCTCTCGCGGTCGCGCATGCGAGTGTTTCGCGTCACACCGGGTCTTGTGAAGACGGCTGCACGGATTCCCGCCGCAGGTGGTAAGCGCGGCCGGCGTGGGCCGGACGGGTGGTCTCCGCGGGCGCACCGGCGGGTCTGCGGGCCGCCCCGGCTGCCGGTGATGTGCCATGAGCGCGCGGATTAGACCGACAAACGGCACGTCAGACCAGATGAAATGTCCCCGGACGCCAGGGTTCGCCCACCGCGCCGCCGGGGCCGCGGAGGTGTCACCCATGAACCACAGCGTGTACCCGCCCGCCCCCGCCCCGGCGCCGGCGCCCCGGCGCCGGGCCGTGCGCATCGCCGTGGCGCTCACCGCCGGGGCCCTGCTCACCCTCGCGGCGGGCTGCTCGTCCTCCGGCACCCACGCGGCGAGCGTGCCGGGCGCCGACCTGGCCAAGGTCGCCCGCGCCAAGGTGCGCGACGGCGGCACCCTGCGGTGGGCGGTGGACAGCGTCCCGCGCACCCTGAACGCCTACCAGTCCGACGCGGACGCCGACACCGCGACGGTCGCCGGCGCCACCCTGCCGCAGATGTTCACCCTCGACGCGCACGGCACCCCCCATGCCGACGCCGACTTCGTCAGCCGCGCGGAGGTCACCGCCACAGAACCGCGCCAGGTCGTCACCTACACCCTCCGCCCCCAGGCCCGCTGGAGCGACGGCCGGGCGATCGGCGCCGACGACTTCGCCGGCCAGTGGAAGGCGCTGAACGGCCGGAACTCCGCGTACTGGACCGCCAGCACGGCCGGCTACGACCGGATCTCCGCGGTCGCCGCAGGCCCGAAGGCACACCAGGTCGAGGTCACCTTCGCCACGCCCTACGCGGACTGGCGCTCGCTCTTCAGCCCGCTGTACCCCAAGGCGGTCACCAGCAGCCCCGACGCCTTCAACGACGGCGCCCGCACCAAGCTGCCGGCCGCCGCCGGCCCCTTCGCGGTGCGGGCGGTCGACACCAAGGCCGGCACCGTCACGCTCGGCCGCAACCCCTCGTGGTGGGGCGACCGGGCCAAGCTCGACGCCATCGTGCTCACCGCGGTGCCGCGCGCCCAGCGGGCGGCCCGGCTCGCCGCCAGGACGGTGGACATCGCCGAGATCGACCCCGGCGCGCTGGCCGCGGTCCGCCGCGAGCCCGGCGTCGCGGTGCGCAAGGCCCCCGACGCCGCCTACGCGCAGCTCGCCATCAACGGCACCGCCGGCGCGCTGACCGACGAGCGGGTACGGCACGCGGTGGCCCGCGCCATCGACCGCAAGGCGATCGCCAGGGCGGTGCTCAAGCCGCTCGGGCTGCCGGTGCAGCCGCTCGGCAACCACCTGGTGCTGCCCTCCCAGGAGGGCTACGCCGACCACAGCTCGGCGCTCGGCAAGCTGGACGTGCAGCAGGCGCAGGCGCTGCTGGCCGACGCGGGCTGGCAGCGGTCGGCCGCCAAGACCGGCGAGAAGGCGGCAGGGCCCGGCGACACCTCGGCGGCCGGAGCGCTGACCGTGGTGGAGCCGGCCCGCGCGGTCGCCAAGAACGGCAAGCCGCTGACGCTGCGGATGGTGCTGCCCTCGGACTCGCCCACGCTGGACGACGTCGGCGGCCGGATCGCCCGGATGCTGTCCGGCATCGGGGTGCGGACCGAGATCAGCAAGGTCAAGGACGAGAGCTACTTCCAGGACCACATCGCCTCCGGCGACTTCGACCTGGCGCTGTACTCCTGGCCCGGCACCGCCTTCCCGGCCACCGACGACACCCCGATCTTCGCCAAGCCGGTACCGGCCCCCGACGGTTCGCTGACCGTCGCGCAGAACTACAGCCGGGTCGGCACCGACCAGATCGACCAGCTGCTGACCCGGGCCGGCGCCGAGCTGGACGCCTCCACCGCCCGCGACCTCACCGACGAGGCCGACTCCCGGATCTGGGCCGCGGCCGGCTCCATCCCCCTCTACCAGCGCCCCGAGGTGGTCGGCCTGCGCACCGCGGTCGCCAACGCCGGCGCCTTCGGCTTCCAGACCCCCTCCTACGCGGACCTCGGCTTCCGCAAGTAGCCGGCGGCGGCCCGCGAACAGCGCAGGCGCCGTAGGCGCCGCGGACCCCGCAGGCCCGGTCCCGCCCCCCCGCACGGGGGCGCGGGGCCGGGCCTCCGCGCGGCCGGCGGGGTCGCGGCAGCCGGGTTCACGTCCGGCGGGGGCGCGGGGCCGGGGAGGGCCGGGCCGGGAGGCCGGGCGAGCCCGGAGACGCCGGCGAGGCCGGCAAAGGTGGCATGAACACGATCCGGGATGCCGGCGCGGCGGCGGCACCGCCGCCACCAGCGCGGACGCCCCTGGCCGGACGGCGGGCGGCCGGGGCCGCCGCGGGCCCGTACCATGGGACAGGCCGTGGCGTGAGCCCGGCAGGCGTGTGCGCCGGACAAGGGGCGCGACGTCATCCACGATTCCGGGAGAAGCGCCGCCGCATGTCCACGCGCCACGATATCCGTAACGTCGCCATCGTCGCCCATGTCGACCACGGCAAGACGACCCTCGTCGACGCCATGCTCAAGCAGGCGGGCGCCTTCGCGGCGCACCAGCATCTGGACGACCGGATGATGGACTCCAACGACCTGGAGCGCGAGAAGGGCATCACCATTCTCGCGAAGAACACCGCCGTGAAGTACCACCCGAAGGACGGCGGCTCGCCCGTCACGATCAACATCATCGACACCCCGGGCCACGCCGACTTCGGCGGTGAGGTCGAGCGCGGCCTGTCCATGGTGGACGCGGTGGTGCTGCTGGTGGACGCCTCCGAGGGCCCGCTGCCGCAGACCCGCTTCGTGCTGCGCAAGGCGCTGTCGGCCCGGCTGCCGGTGATCCTGTGCATCAACAAGACCGACCGACCGGACTCCAGGATCGACGAGGTCGTCAACGAGACCTACGACCTCTTCCTCGACCTGGACGCGGACGAGGACCAGATCGAGTTCCCGATCGTCTACGCCTGCGCCCGCGACGGCGTCGCCTCGCTGACCAAGCCGGAGAACGGCACGGTGCCGGCGGACAGCGACAGCCTGGAGCCGTTCTTCTCGACGATCCTGTCGACCGTCCCGGCCCCGGTCTACAACGAGGAGGCCCCGCTCCAGGCGCACGTCACCAACCTGGACGCGGACAACTTCCTCGGCCGGATCGCGCTGCTGCGGGTCGAGGAAGGCCATCTGAAGAAGGGGCAGACCGTCGCCTGGATCAAGCGCGACGGCTCGATCTCCAACGTCCGCATCACCGAGCTGATGATGACCGAGGCGCTGACCCGCAAGCCCGCCGAGAGCGCCGGTCCCGGCGACATCTGCGCGGTGGCCGGCATCCCGGACATCATGATCGGCGAGACGCTGGCCGACCCGGAGAACCCGATCGCGCTGCCGCTGATCACGGTGGACGAGCCGGCCATCTCGATGACCATCGGCACCAACACCTCGCCGCTGGTCGGCAAGGGCGGCAAGGGCCACAAGGTCACCGCCCGCCAGGTCAAGGACCGCCTCGACCGGGAGCTGATCGGCAACGTCTCGCTGCGCGTGCTGTCGACCGAGCGCCCGGACGCCTGGGAGGTCCAGGGCCGTGGCGAGCTGGCGCTGGCCATCCTGGTGGAGACCATGCGCCGGGAGGGCTTCGAGCTGACCGTCGGCAAGCCCGAGGTGGTCACCAAGGAGGTCGGCGGCAAGGTGCACGAGCCGATCGAGCGGATGACCATCGACTCGCCCGAGGAGCACCTCGGCGCCATCACCCAGCTGATGGCGGCCCGCAAGGGCCGGATGGAGACCATGACCAACCACGGCTCCGGCTGGATCCGGATGGAGTGGATCGTGCCGTCCCGCGGCCTGATCGGATTCCGGACGGAGTTCCTGACCCAGACCCGCGGCACCGGCATCGCGCACTCGATCTTCGAGGGCCACGAGCCGTGGTTCGGCGAGCTGCGCACCCGCAACAACGGTTCGCTCGTCGCCGACCGCGCCGGCGTGGTCACGCCGTTCGCGATGATCAACCTCCAGGAGCGCGGCGTGATCTTCGTCGAGCCGACCACCGAGGTCTACGAGGGCATGATCATCGGTGAGAACTCGCGCAACGACGACATGGACGTGAACATCACCAAGGAGAAGAAGCTCACCAACATGCGCGCCGCGTCCGCGGACAACACCGAGAACGTGGTGCCGCCGCGCAAGCTCTCGCTGGAGCAGTCGCTGGAGTTCTGCCGCGACGACGAGTGCATCGAGGTCACCCCGGAGACGGTGCGCATCCGCAAGGTCGTCCTGGACCAGAAGGAGCGCGGCCGCGCCGCCTCGCGGGCCAAGCACGGCTGACCCGCGGCGCCGCAGCACCCGCGGCCGTCACCCGCCCGCCGTACCCGCGCCCCTTCGTGGTGAACGGTGTCCGAATATCGGACATCGGGACCCGGTGATCGTTGTCGGATATCTCACAATGTCCGTTTAGAACCTGTCTGCCTACGTTCCGGAATGTCCGAATTCCGGACGCCTTCCGATGGCCGCCGTGACCTGAGCGAGATATGGGGCGTGCGAATCGCCCTCCGACCTGTCGGATAGTGGACGGAGTTGAGCTCGGGTCAATGGGTCACGCCCTCCTGTCGGAGGCCGCCGACTCACGAGCCGGAGGGCCGCAGCCGCTGTCAGGGGTGTCAGCACGCTGCACGGCCTTCCTTCACGTATCGATAGTGACTCCTGAGGAGGCAACCCATGCGCGGTGCCAAGAGCGCCAAGTGGGTCGTTGGAGCGGCAGTCGTCGCCCTGGCAGCAACCGCCTGCGGTTCCGGCGAAAGCTCGGACACCAAGGCCGGCGGATCGAACGACGGCGTCGTCAGGGCCTGGTGGGGCGACCCCCAGAACCCGCTCGAGCCGGCGAACACCAATGAGGTCCAGGGCGGCAAGGTCCTGGACATGATCTTCATGAACCTCAAGGAGTACGACCCCAAGACGGGGAAGGCCAACCTTGAGGCGGCCGACTCGATCACCACCACGGACCAGCAGAACTTCACGGTCAAGGTCAAGCCGAACCTGAAGTTCTCCGACGGCACCCCGGTCACCGCCAAGTCCTTCGTGGACGCGTGGAACTACGGTGCGCTGCTCACCAACGCCCAGCTGAACGCGTACTTCTTCCAGGACATCGAGGGCTACGGCGCGGTGCACCCGGACGCCGCGGGCGCCAAGCCGACCGCCCGGACCATGTCCGGTCTGAAGGTCGTCAACGACACGACCTTCACGGTCAAGCTGACCCAGAAGTTCTCCACCTGGCCGGACCGCCTCGGCTACAAGGCGTTCGCGCCGCTGCCCACGTCGTTCTTCACCGACCACGCGGGCTACCTGGCCAAGCCGGTCGGCGACGGCCCGTACATGGTGCAGTCCTACGCCAAGGGCACCAGCATGAAGCTGGTCCCGAACCCGTACTACACCGGTCCGAGCAAGCCCAAGAACAAGGGCGTGCTGCTGAAGGTCTACACGGACGAGAACACCGCGTACGCCGACCTGCAGGCCGGCAACCTGGACGTCGACGACTCGATCCCGGCCCAGGACATCGGCCACGTCAAGTCGGACACCGACGGCCGCTACCTCAACCAGCCGGCCGGCATCGTCCAGACCATCTCGTTCCCGCTGAACCAGAAGCAGTGGAGCAAGGCGGGCATGGAGAAGGTGCGGCTCGGCCTGTCGATGGCGATCGACCGGAAGACGATCACCGAGAAGATCTTCCAGGGCACCCGCACCCCGGCCAACGACCTCACCTCCCCGGTGCTGGGCGCGGCCGGCGGTTACAGCAGCACCATCGCCGGTGACGCCACCACGTTCGACCCCGCCAAGGCGAAGGCGCTGATCCAGCAGGGCGGCGGCATCCCCGGCGGCCACATGACGATCGGCTACAACGCCGACAGCGGCTCGCACAAGCTGTGGGTGGACGCGGTCTGCAACAGCATCAACCAGGTGCTGGGCGACAACAAGGCCTGCGTCGGCGCCCCCACGGGCACCTTCGCGGACTTCCGCAACCAGATCACCAAGGGCCAGATGACCCAGCCGTTCCGTTCCGGCTGGCAGATGGACTACCCGCTGATCGACGACTTCCTGACGCCGCTCTACGCGACCGACGGCAGCTCGAACGACTCGAAGTACAGCAACCCGAAGTTCGACGCGCTGATCAAGCAGGCGAACGCGGAGCCCGACACCACCAAGGCCGTCCAGCTGTACCAGCAGGCGGAGAAGCTGCTGTTCACGGACATGCCGGTGATCCCGCTGTGGTACCAGAACGGCGGCGCCGCCTGGTCCTCCAAGGTGTCCAACGTGACGGAGAACGCGTTCAGCTACCCCGTCTTCACCGACATCACGGTCAACAACTGACCTGATCCGGTTGCCGCCCGGCCTCCCCCCGGAGGCCGGGCGCAGGGGGAACTGACAGCAATAGCTCGCGGTAAGGCTGCCGGCCGGGGTCCCAGGACCCTGGCCGGCGTCTGCCCGATCCCTGGAGGGCAGATGGGGCGCTACGTCATCAGGCGACTGCTCCAGATGGTTCCGGTCTTCATCGGAACCACACTTTTGATCTTCGTGATGGTCTACGCGCTCGGCGACCCGGTGGCCGCCATGTTCGGCGACCGGGCACCCGATCCCGCCACAGCGGCGCAGTTGCGGCACCAGCTGTACCTGGACCATCCCCTGTGGCAGCAGTATCTCCACTACATGGGGCACATCTTCACCGGAGACTTCGGGAAGAGCGCCGACCAGCAGCCGGTCACGCACCTCATGGGCACCGCGTTCCCGGTGACCCTGCGGCTGACCGTCGTCGCGTTCGCGATCGAGGCGATCGTCGGCGTGGCGCTGGGCCTGCTCGCGGGTCTGCGGCGCGGACGCTTCGCCGACACCGGCGTGCTCGCGTTCACCCTGCTCGTGGTCTCCATTCCGACCTTCGTGACCGGGTACCTGCTCCAGTTCTTCCTCGGCGTGAAGTGGCACGTGACCGAACCGGCGGTGGGTGAGGGCGCACCGTTCAAGGACCTGATCCTGCCGGGCGTGGTGCTGGCCGCCGTCTCGCTGGCGTACGTGGCACGGCTGACCCGTACCTCGGTCGCCGAGAACTCCCGGGCCGACTACCTGCGCACCGCCGTCGCCAAGGGCCTGCCCAAGCGCCGGGTGATCACCGTCCACCTGCTGCGCAACTCGCTGATACCCGTGGTGACCTTCCTCGGAACCGACATCGGCGGCCTGATGGCCGGTGCCGTGGTCACCGAGCGGATCTTCAACATCCACGGTGTCGGCTACCAGCTCTACCAGGGCATCCTGCGCAACAACCCCCCGACCGTGGTCGGCTTCGTCACCATCCTGGTGCTGATCTTCCTGGCCGCCAACCTGCTCGTCGACCTGCTCTACGCGGTCCTGGACCCGAGGATCCGGTATGCCTGACACCATCCCTTCGGCGGTCACGGAAGCCGGGACCGCCACCACCCCGGACGGCCTGGCGGTCCCCGGCGGCGAGCGGGAGAAGGCCCGCAGCCTGTGGAGCGACGCCTGGCACGACCTGAGCCGCAAGCCGATGTTCTACATAGCGGGCGTGCTCATCCTCTTCCTGGTCGTCATCTCCCTGTGGCCCGGCCTGATCGCCGGCGGCGACCCGCTCAACTGCGACCTGGCCAACTCCCAGGTGGGACCGAAGAGCGGCCATCCGTTCGGCTTCGACACGCAGGGCTGCGACGTCTACACCCGCACGGTGTTCGGCGCCCGCGCCTCGGTGACCGTGGGCATCCTGACCACGGCAGGGGCCGCGCTGCTCGGCACCTTCTTCGGTGGCCTGGCCGGCTTCCTCGGCGGCATCTGGGACAGCCTGATCTCGATGCTGGGCAACATCTTCTTCGGCATCCCCATCCTGCTCGGCGGCGTGGTGTTCCTGTCGGTCGTCAAGGGCGGCTCGGTGACCACCGTGTCGACCTTCATGATCCTGCTGGGCTGGCCGCAGATCGCCCGGATCGCGCGCGGCGCCGTGGTCACCGCCAAGCAGCAGGACTACGTGCAGGCCGCCAAGGCGCTCGGGGCGAGCAACTCCCGGATGCTGCTGCGGCACATCGCGCCGAACGCGCTGGCGCCGATCATCGTGGTGTCGACCATCGCGCTGGGCACGTACATCTCGCTGGAGGCGACCCTGTCGTTCCTCGGCGTCGGCCTGAAGCCGCCGGCCGTCTCGTGGGGCATCGACATCTCGGCCGCCTCGGACCAGATCCGCAACGCCCCGCACATGCTGCTGTGGCCCGCGGGCGCGCTGAGCATCACGGTGCTGGCGTTCATCATGCTCGGCGACGCGGTGCGCGACGCCCTCGACCCCAAGCTGCGCTAGGAGGGCGTACGTTGACTGTCATCGACCAGACCGCGGGCGCCCCGGCGTCCGCCCCGCAGGTTTCCCCGCTGCTCGAAGTGCGGGACCTGCACGTGGAGTTCCACACCCGTGACGGCGTGGCCAAGGCCGTGAACGGCGTCAGCTACTCGGTGAACCCCGGCGAGACGCTCGCGGTGCTCGGCGAGTCCGGCTCCGGCAAGTCCGTCACCGCGCAGGCCGTGATGGGCATCCTCGACATGCCGCCGGGGAGGATCCCGCAGGGCGAGATCCTCTTCCAGGGCAAGGACATGCTGAAGATGTCCGGCGAGGAGCGCCGCAAGATCCGCGGCCGCAAGATCGCCATGATCTTCCAGGACGCGCTGTCCTCGCTCAACCCGGTGCTGTCGGTCGGCTACCAGCTCGGCGAGATGTTCCGGGTGCACGAGGGCGCGTCCCGCAAGCAGGCCAAGGCGCGGGCGATCGAGCTGATGGACCGGGTGCGCATCCCGGCCGCCAGGGAGCGGGTGAACGACTACCCGCACCAGTTCTCCGGCGGTATGCGCCAGCGCATCATGATCGCGATGGCGCTCGCGCTGGAGCCCGACCTGATCATCGCGGACGAGCCGACCACCGCGCTCGACGTGACCGTGCAGGCGCAGGTCATGGACCTGCTCGCGGAGCTGCAGCGCGAGTCCACGATGGGCCTGATCCTGATCACCCACGACCTCGGCGTGGTCGCCGACGTCGCGGACAAGATCGCGGTGATGTACGCGGGCCGCATCGTGGAGAACGCGCCGGTGCACGAGATCTACCGGTCGCCCGCCCACCCGTACACCAAGGGCCTGCTCCAGTCGATCCCGCGGCTGGACCAGAAGGGCCAGGAGCTGTACGCGATCAAGGGCCTGCCGCCCAACCTGCTGCACATCCCGTCCGGCTGCGCCTTCAACCCGCGCTGCCCGATGGCGCAGGACGTCTGCCGCACCGACGTCCCGGCGCTCCACCCGGTGGGCGACGGACGCGGCAGCGCCTGCCACTTCTGGAAGGAGACCCTCGGTGAGTGAACCCATCCTCCAGGTGCGCGACCTGGTCAAGCACTTCCCGCTGACCCAGGGCATCGTGTTCAGGAAGCAGATCGGCGCGGTCAAGGCCGTGGACGGGATCTCCTTCGACCTCTACCCGGGCGAGACGCTCGGCATCGTCGGCGAGTCCGGCTGCGGCAAGTCGACCGTGGCCAAGCTGCTGATGAACCTCGAGCAGGCCACGTCCGGCCAGGTGTTCTACAAGGGCGAGGACATCACCCGGCTCAGCGGCCGGGCGCTCAAGGCGGTGCGGCGGAACATCCAGATGGTGTTCCAGGACCCGTACACCTCGCTGAACCCGCGGATGACGGTCGGCGACATCATCGGCGAGCCCTTCGACATCCACCCGGAGGTCGCGCCCAAGGGGGACCGCCGCAAGCGGGTGCAGGACCTGCTGGACGTCGTCGGGCTGAACCCCGAGTACATCAACCGCTACCCGCACCAGTTCTCCGGCGGCCAGCGCCAGCGCATCGGCATCGCCCGCGGCCTCGCGCTCAACCCGGAGATCATCATCTGCGACGAGCCGGTCTCCGCGCTGGACGTCTCGGTGCAGGCGCAGGTCATCAACCTGATGGAGAAGCTCCAGGACGAGTTCGGCCTGTCCTACATCTTCATCGCGCACGACCTGTCGATCGTCCGGCACATCTCCGACCGGGTCGGCGTGATGTACCTCGGGCGGATGGCGGAGATCGGCACCGACGCCGAGATCTACGAGCACCCGACCCACCCGTACACGCAGGCGCTGCTCTCCGCGGTGCCGGTGCCGGACCCCGAGGCGCGCGCGCACCGCGAGCGCATCATCCTCACCGGGGACGTGCCCTCGCCCGCCAACCCGCCGTCGGGCTGCCGCTTCCGCACCCGCTGCTGGAAGGCGCAGGAGCGGTGCGCGGTGGAGGAGCCGCTGCTCGCCGTCCCGGAGGTGTTCGCGGGCCTGCCCACGCCGGCCGCGCACGAGTCGGCGTGCCACTTCGCCGAGGAGAAGCAGGTGGTCCCGGCGGCCTGAGCCGTCCGCGCCCCCGCTGTGGAAGGGCGTCCCGGTCCGGGAGGGAAGGACCGGGGCGCCCTTCGGCATGTCCGCACGCCGGCGCCGCGGCCCGCGCGGTACGTCCGTACGGGTGGTGTCCTGACGATGGGTCGGGTCGTGGCCAACACATTGGAGGCCGCGACACGGAGGTGAATAGGTGCGGCTTTGACCGTATTGCGGTGTCATGGGGTGCGAAGTGACATTTGTGACCCATGAGGAGGCACGCGATGCGCGGAGCCACGCGCGTGATGTGGGCCGTCGGCGTGACGGCGGTCGCCCTGTCCGCGACTGCCTGCGGCGGCGGCACCAGTGGTGGCAGCAGCAGTGGTGGCGGCGGCGGCATCGTACGGGCCTCCTGGGGCGACCCGCAGAACCCGCTGGAGCCGGCGAACACCAACGAGGTGCAGGGCGGCAAGGTCCTCGACATGATCTTCCGGGGTCTGAAGAAGTACGACCCGAAGACCGCCAAGGCCGAGAACATGATCGCCCAGTCGATCACCACCAGCGACTCGCAGAACTACGACATCAAGCTGAAGTCCGGCTGGACCTTCAGCAACGGCCAGCCGGTCAATGCCGACTCCTTCATCAACGCCTGGAACTACGACGCGCTGCTGAAGAACGCCCAGCTGAACGCCTCGTTCTTCAGCTACATCGACGGCTACGCCAAGGTGCACCCCGACGCCGCCGGCGCCACGCCCAGCGCGACCACGCTGTCCGGCCTGCAGAAGGTCAGCGACCTGGAGTTCAAGGTCAGGCTCAACCAGAAGTTCTCGCTGTGGCCGGACACCCTCGGCTACTCGGCGTTCTACCCGCTGCCGCAGTCCTTCTTCACCGACCACGCCGGCTGGCTGAAGAAGCCGATCGGCAACGGCCCGTACGAGATCTCCTCGTACACCAAGGGCACCGGGATGAACCTGCGCAAGTGGAGCGGCTACAAGGGCCCCGACCCGGCCCAGAACAACGGCGTGGACCTGCGGGTCTACACCGACAACAACACCGCGTACACCGACCTGCAGGCCGGCAACCTCGACCTGGTCGACGACATCCCGGCCAACCAGCTCAAGAACGTCAAGTCCGACCTCGGCAGCCGCTACATCAACGAGCCCGCCGGCATCATCCAGACGATCTCCTTCCCGCTCTACAGCAGCCGGTGGTCGTCCGCGAAGTCGGCGATGGTCCGGCAGGGCCTGTCGATGGCGATCAACCGCCAGCAGATCACCCAGCAGATCTTCCAGAACACCCGCACCCCCGCCACCGACTGGACCTCCCCGGTGCTGGGCGACGCGGGCGGCTACAAGTCCGGGCTGTGCGGCGCCGAGTGCACCTACAACCCCACCAAGGCCAAGCAGCTGGTCCAGCAGGGCGGCGGCCTGCCCGGCGGGAAGATCACCATCTCGTACAACGCCGACACCGGCTCCCACAAGGAGTGGATCGACGCGGTCTGCAACAGCATCAACAACTCGCTGGGCAACAACAACGCGTGCGTCGGCGCCCCGATCGGGACCTTCGCCGACTTCCGCAACAAGGTCACCAACAAGCAGCTGAACAACCCGTTCCGGGCCGGCTGGCAGATGGACTACCCGCTGATCCAGGACTTCCTGCAGCCGCAGTACTACACCAACGCCTCGTCGAACGACGCGCACTACAGCAGCCCGCAGTTCGACAAGCTCGCCAACCAGGCCAACGCGGAGTCCGACTCCGCCAAGGCCGTCTCCACCTGGCAGGACGCGGAGCGGCAGCTCGTCAAGGACATGCCGGCGATCCCGCTGTGGTACCAGAACGGCAGCGCGGGCTACTCCACCAACCTCAGCAACGTGCTGCTCAACCCGTTCAGCGTCCCGGTCTACAACGAGATCAAGGTCAAGTGACACCGGGCGGAGGCCGCACCGGGCACCCC
The DNA here is from genome assembly GCF_036353415.1 of Actinacidiphila polyblastidii. Taxonomy (NCBI): domain Bacteria; kingdom Bacillati; phylum Actinomycetota; class Actinomycetes; order Kitasatosporales; family Streptomycetaceae; genus Actinacidiphila; species Actinacidiphila polyblastidii. The sequence continues at coordinate 47,595 of NZ_JAZEWV010000011.1, read as the reverse complement.
CGGTGCGGCCTCCGCCCGCCGTTTCGGGAGGCTCCATGGGACGCTATGTGATCCGGCGGCTGCTCCAGATGATCCCGGTGTTCATCGGCAGCACATTCCTGATCTTCTTCATGGTCTACGCGCTCGGCGACCCGGTGTCCGCGCTGTTCGGCGACAGGGCCCCGGACCCGGCCACCGCCGCCCAGATCAGGCACGACCTCTACCTCGACCACTCGCTGGGCGCCCAGTACCTGCACTACATGAAGAACATCTTCACCGGCGACTTCGGCACCGCCTTCAGCGGCGAGTCCGTCATCGACCTGATGAAGCACGCGTTCCCGGTGACCATCAGGCTCACCATCGTGGCGATCCTCTTCGAGATCGTCATCGGCATCGCCTTCGGCGTGATCACCGGCATGAAGCGCGGCAAGCCGGTCGACACCGGCGTGCTGCTGCTGACCCTGGTGGTCATCTCGGTGCCCACCTTCGTCACCGGCTACGTGCTCCAGTACATCTTCGGCGTCCAGCTCAAGTGGACCGCCTCGTCGGTCTCGCCCAGCGCGCCCTTCAACGAGCTGATCCTGCCCGGCCTGGTGCTCGCGCTGGTCTCGCTCGCCTACGTCACCCGGCTGACCCGCACCTCCATCGCGGAGAACACCCGCGCCGACTACGTGCGCACCGCGGTCGCCAAGGGCCTGCCGCGGCGCCGCGTGATCACCCGCCACCTGCTGCGCAACTCGCTGATCCCGGTCGTCACCTTCATCGGCACCGACATCGGCGCGCTGATGGGCGGCGCGATCGTCACCGAGCGGATCTTCAACATCCACGGCGTCGGCTACAACCTCTACCAGGGCATCCTGCGCAACAACTCACCCACGGTGGTCGGCTTCGTCACCGTCCTGGTGCTGGTCTTCCTGGTCGCCAACCTGCTCGTCGACCTGCTCTACGCGGTCCTGGACCCGAGGATCCGGTATGCCTGAACCGAGCAACCCGCTCGACCCGGAGCAGGGCCCGATCGCCCCGGGCGGCGGCTACGGCGGCGGCTTCGACCTCGCCGCCGCGGACGCCCAGACGCTGGAGAAGAAGCCGGGCCACGACCAGGAGTCCGGCGGCCCGGCCGGCAAACCGCGCAGCCTGTGGTCCGACGCCTGGCGGGACCTGCGGCGCAACCCGATCTTCATCATCTCCGCGCTGATCATCCTCTTCCTGGTCTTCATCTCGCTGTGGCCCGGCACCATCGCCACCCAGGACCCGCTCAACGCCAACCTCGCCAAGTCCCAGGCGGGCCCCGAGGCCGGCCACCCCTTCGGCTTCGACCAGCAGGGCCGCGACGTCTACACCCGGGTCGTGTACGGCGCCCGCGCCTCGGTCACCGTCGGCGTCTGCGCGACCGCGGGCGTGGTCCTGCTCGGCAGCGTCCTCGGCGGCCTCGCCGGGTTCTTCGGCGGCTGGTGGGACGCGATCCTCTCCCGGATCAGCGACGTCTTCTTCGGCATCCCGGTGATCCTCGGCGGCCTGGTCTTCCTCTCCGTGGTCAGCAACTCCACGGTCTGGCCGGTGGTCGGCTTCATGGTGCTGCTCGGCTGGCCGCAGATCGCCCGCATCGCCCGCGGCTCGGTGATCACCGCCCGGCAGAACGACTACGTGCAGGCCGCCCGGGCGCTCGGCGCGGGCAACTCCCGGATGCTGCTGCGGCACATCGCGCCCAACGCGGTCGCCCCGGTCATCGTGGTCGGCACCATCGCGCTGGGCACGTACATCGCCCTGGAGGCCACGCTGTCCTACCTCGGCGTCGGGCTGAAACCGCCCACCGTGTCCTGGGGCATCGACATCTCCGACGCCTCCACCCAGATCCGCAACGCGCCGCACATGCTGCTGTGGCCCGCGGGCGCGCTGAGCATCACGGTGCTGGCGTTCATCATGCTCGGCGACGCGGTGCGCGACGCCCTCGACCCGAAGCTGCGCTGAGGAGCACGCGATGGCCACCAGTGCCGAGATGACCCCGGTCCCCGAGGGCGCCGGCGCCCAGCAGAGCGGCCCGCTGCTGGACGTACGGGACCTGCACGTGGAGTTCCGTACCCGCGAGGGCGTGGCCAAGGCCGTGAACGGCGTCAACTACTCGGTGAACGCCGGCGAGACGCTCGCGGTGCTCGGCGAGTCCGGCTCCGGCAAGTCCGTCACCGCGCAGGCCGTCATGGGCATCCTGGACACCCCGCCCGGCTACGTCACCGGCGGCCAGGTGCTCTTCCAGGGGCAGGACCTGCTGAGGATGTCCGGCGAGGAGCGGCGCAAGGTCCGCGGCGCCCGGATGGCGATGGTCTTCCAGGACGCGCTGTCCTCGCTCAACCCGGTGCTCAGCGTGGGCGAGCAGCTCGGCGAGATGTTCCGGGTGCACCGCGGGATGTCCCGCAAGGACTCCCGGGCCAAGGCGGTCGAGCTGATGGACCGGGTGCGCATCCCGGCCGCCGCGGAGCGGGTCAGGCAGTACCCGCACCAGTTCTCCGGCGGCATGCGGCAGCGCGTGATGATCGCGATGGCGATGGCGCTGGAGCCCGACCTGATCATCGCGGACGAGCCGACCACCGCGCTCGACGTGACCGTGCAGGCGCAGGTCATGGACCTGCTCGCGGAGCTGCAGCGCGAGTACAACATGGGGCTGATCCTGATCACCCACGACCTCGGTGTCGTCGCCGACGTCGCGGACAAGATCGCGGTGATGTACGCCGGGCGGATCATCGAGACCTCCCCGGTGCACGACATCTACCGGGCGCCCGCGCACCCGTACACCCGGGGCCTGCTCGACTCGATCCCGCGGCTGGACCAGAAGGGCCGGGAGCTGTACGCGATCAAGGGCCTGCCGCCCAACCTGCTGCACATCCCGCCCGGCTGCGCCTTCCACCCGCGCTGCCCGCGCGCCCAGCAGGTGTGCCGCACCGACGTGCCGCCGCTCTACCAGGTGTCCACCGTGCGGGCCAGCGCCTGCCACTTCTGGAAGGAGACGCTCGATGACGCAGGTACCGACCAGAACTGAGCGGGCACCGGGCGGGGGCGCGGCGGACCGCGAGCCCGTCCTCCAGGTGCGCAAGCTGGTCAAGCACTTCCCGCTGACCCGCGGCATCCTCTTCAAGAAGCAGATCGGCGCCGTCCAGGCCGTCGACGGAGTGAACTTCGACCTCTTCCCGGGCGAGACGCTCGGCATCGTCGGCGAGTCCGGCTGCGGGAAGTCGACCGTGGCCAAGCTGCTCACCAACCTGGAGCAGCCCACCTCGGGCGAGATCCTGTACAAGGGCGAGGACATCACCCGGCTCAGCGGCCGGGCGCTCAAGGCGGTGCGGCGGAACATCCAGATGGTGTTCCAGGACCCGTACACCTCGCTGAACCCGCGGATGACGGTCGGCGACATCATCGGCGAGCCCTTCGACATCCACCCGGAGGTCGCGCCCAAGGGCGAGCGGCGCAGGCGGGTGCAGGACCTGCTGGACGTCGTCGGGCTGAACCCCGAGTACATCAACCGCTACCCGCACCAGTTCTCCGGCGGCCAGCGCCAGCGCATCGGCATCGCCCGCGGCCTCGCGCTGCGGCCGGAGATCATCGTCGCGGACGAGCCGGTCTCCGCGCTGGACGTCTCGGTGCAGGCGCAGGTCGTCAACCTGATGGAGAAGCTCCAGGACGAGTTCGGCATGGCGTACATGTTCATCGCGCACGACCTGTCGATCGTGCGGCACATCTCCGACCGGGTCGGCGTGATGTACCTCGGCAAGATCGTCGAGATCGGCGCGGACCAGGCGATCTACGAGCACCCCACGCACCCGTACACGCAGGCGCTGCTCTCCGCGGTGCCGGTGCCGGACCCCGAGGCGCGCGCGCACCGCGAGCGCATCATCCTCACCGGGGACGTGCCCTCGCCCGCCAACCCGCCGTCGGGCTGCCGCTTCCGCACCCGCTGCTGGAAGGCCCAGGAGCGGTGCGCGGTGGAGGAGCCGCTGCTCGCCGTCCCGGAGGTCTTCCGCGGCACGGCCGGCCCCGCGGAGCACCCCTCGGCGTGCCACTTCGCCGAGGAGAAGCAGGTCGTCCCGCGGGACTAGAGCGTGTCCAGGGCCCTCCCGGCCGCCGCCGGGCACGTGAAACGGCCCGTACCCGGGGTGGTGCTGGGGTGTCCCGGGTACGGGCCGATCCGAGCGGAGGTCGAACTGAGCCCGGGTCAAAGGGTCTTGTCAGTCCCGCCCTCCTCGATCGCGGCGAGTGCCGGGTCGAGGACGATGTCCTGTTCCCGCGCCGTGACCGTCGGCTCCTCGGGGAAGTGGCACGCGGTGAGGTGACCCTCCGTGTTCCCCCCGATCTGCAGCAGCGGCGGCTCCTCCGACGCGCACTTGTCCTGCGCCTTCCAGCAGCGGGTGCGGAAGCGGCAGCCGGACGGCGGGTTGATCGGCGAGGGCACGTCGCCGGCCAGCCGGATGCGCTCCCTGCCGTCGTCGTCCGGGTCGGCCTCGGGGGCCGCGGAGAGCAGCGCGTGGGTGTACGGGTGGCGCGGGCGGTTGTAGATCGCGTCGCGGTCGCCGATCTCCACGATCTTGCCCAGGTACATCACCGCGATGCGCTGCGAGAAGTGCCGGACGATCGCCAGGTCGTGGGCGATGAAGAGGAACGCGATGCCGAGTTCCCTCTGCACCTTCTGCAGCAGGTTCACCACCTGCGCCTGGATGGAGACGTCCAGCGCGGAGACCGGCTCGTCCGCCACGATCAGCTTGGGGTCCAGCGCGAGCGCCCGCGCCACCCCGATGCGCTGCCGCTGGCCGCCGGAGAACTCGTGCGGGAAGCGGTTGAAGTGCTCGGGGTTCAGGCCGACGATCTCCAGCAGCTCGCGGACCCGCTTCTCGCGGCCGCCCGCCGGGTTGACGTCGTTGATCTCCATCGGCGCGGAGATGATCGAGCCCACCGTCTGCCGCGGGTTGAGCGACGCGTACGGGTCCTGGAAGATCATCTGGATCTCGGACCTGATCGGCGCCAGCTGCTTGCGGTTGGAGTGGGTGATGTCCTGCCCGGCGTAGCTGACCCGGCCGCCGGTCGGCTCCAGCAGCCTGGTCACCAGGCGGCCGGTGGTCGACTTGCCGCAGCCGGACTCGCCGACCATGCCCAGCGCCTCGCCGGAGTTGATGTGGAAGTCGATCCCGTCGACCGCGCGCACGTCGCCGACGTGCCGCTTGAAGACGAAACCGCCGTTGATCGGGAAGTACTTCTGCAGGCCGGAGACCTCCAGCAGCTTCTCCCCCTGGGCCGGACTCGGCGTCGGGACCTTGTCCAGGGTCTGTTCACTCATTTGCTGTTCCCTCGACTCTGGTCAGCGCAGCCGCGGCTGGATCTGCTCGATGAAGATGTCACGCTTCTGGTCCTGCGCCAGGTGGCACGCGGAACCCCGCCCGGCCGGAAGCTGCGGCCGCTCGGTGCTGCACCGGTCGCCGCCCACCAGGTCGGTGAACGCGCACCGGGTGTGGAACGGGCAGCCGGACGGCGGGTTCAGCAGGCTCGGCGGGGACCCGGGGATGGGCGCCAGCGGCACGTCCACGTCCGCGGACAGCCGCGGGATGGAGCCCAGCAGGCCCCACGCGTACGGGTGCTCGGGCGTCTTGAGGATGTCCCGTACGGTGCCGCGCTCGACCGCGCGGCCCGCGTACATCACCACCACGTCGTCCGCGGTGTTGGCGATCACACCGAGGTCGTGGGTGATCAGGATGATCGCGGTGCCGGTCTCCTGCTGGAGGTCCTTGAGCAGGTCCAGGATCTGGGCCTGCACGGTGACGTCCAGTGCGGTGGTGGGCTCGTCCGCGATCACCAGGTCCGGGTCGCAGACCAGGGCCATCGCGATCATCGCGCGCTGGCGCATGCCGCCGGAGAACTGGTGCGGGAAGTCGTCCACCCGCGTCTGCGGCTGCGGGATGCCGACCCGGGCCAGCATCTCGATCGCCCGCGCCCTGGCCTCCTTCTTCGAGGCCCCCATGTGCTTCATGTAGGGCTCGGCGATCTGCCGGCCGACCGTGTAGTACGGCGACAGGGCGGTCAGCGAGTCCTGGAAGACCATCGCCATCTTCTTGCCGCGGAGCTTCTCCAGCGTCCGGTCGGACGCCCCGGTCAGCTCCTGGCCGTCCAGGATGATGTCCCCGGTGATGGTGGTGTTGCGCGGGTTGTGCAGGCCGAGGACGGCCAGGTTGGTCACGGACTTGCCGGAGCCGGACTCACCCACGATGCCCAGGGTCTGGCCCCGGTCGAGATCGAAGGAGAGCCCGTCCACGGCCTTCACGATGCCGTCCTCGGTGGCGAACTGCACGTACAGGTCGCGCACCGAGAGGAAGTGCTCGGATTCCTGAGGCGTGGGCTCGGCCTCGGGCTTCGTCAGAGTGGTCACGGGCGGGTTCTCCTACCGGGTGGTGCGCTGGTCGCGGCGGGGGGTGGCGGCCGCGGTCACGCGAGCCGGATCCGCGGGTCGATGAGGGCGTAGGCGGCGTCGACGACGATGTTGAAGATCACGATGGCGCTGGCGCTGAAGAGCATGACGGCCATCTCCATCGGCAGGTCCTCCTTGTTGACGGACTCGACCGCGAGGGTTCCGAGACCGTGCAGGTTGAAGGTGGCCTCGGTGATGATCGCGCCGCCGAAGACGCTGCCGAGGTCGATGCCGAAGATCGTGATGATGGACGCCGCGGCGCCGCGCAGCGCGTAGCGGTAGAAGACGTACTTCGACCCCATGCCCTTGGCGCGGGCGGTTCTGATGTGGTCCTCGGAGAGCTGCTCCACCATCAGGGAGCGGGTCTGCCGGCTGTAGTTGGACCAGAAGATCACCGACATGACCAGGCAGGGCAGGATCAGGCCGTTGAGCGACGCTCCGGGATTCGACGTCCAGGTGGGGTCGGACCCGTTCTTGAGCCAGCCGAGGTTGTTGACGAACAGGGCGATCGCCAGCGGGCCGATGAAGTAGATCTGCACCGAGTTGCCCAGCAGCGAGATCGAGCTGGCGACGCGGTCGAAGGTCTTGCCCTGCTGCCAGGCCGACAGCATGCCGAGGCCCACGCCGATGATCAGGAACGCGGCGGAACCGCCGAGCGCCAGCGACAGCGTGGTCGGGTAGCGGTCCTTCAGCTCGGGCCAGATCATCTGGCTGTCGGCGAAGGAGTAGCCGAAGCAGGGGGCCGGGCAGTGCTGTCCGTCCGGCATGGTGCGGCCGGTGAAGATGCCCGTCATGTAGTGCCAGTACTGCGCGTAGATCGGCTGGTCCAGGCCCATGCGGATCTTGATGGCGTGGACCACGTCCGGGTTCGCGCAGTTCTTGCCACAGGCGAGTTCGGCCGGGTTGGCCGGCAGCACGAAGAAGAGGAAGTACGTGACGGCGCTGATGGCCACCAGAATCACGATCGCGCCCAGAACGCGGCGTGTGAGGAAACGGAGCATCGGTGAGGCTCTTCCGTGGGGGCGCGGGCGGCGGCCGCGCGGTCAGATCCGGGAGCGGCCGGCCCCGGCTGTGTGAGCCGGGGCCGGCCGCCCTTGCGGGTGTTACTGCTTGACGAACACGGTGCTGGCGTTGATGACGCCGGTCACCGAGTTGTAGGTGACGCCGCCCAGGCCCTCGCCGTAGATGTTGAAGTACTTGTCGTACAGGAACGGCACCTGCGCGGTGTCGGTCTGCAGCGAGTACTCCGACAGCTTCTCCCAGTCAGCGCTCTGCTGGGTGAGGTTGGTCTCCGCCTTGATGCGGTCGATCTCGGAGTTGACGTGCGAGTCGTTCAGGAACGAGTAGTTGTTCGTTCCGTCGGCCAGGTTACGGCCGTCCATGGTCGGCGGGACCACGGTGTTGCCGCTCGGCCAGTCCGCGCCCCAGCCGGTGCGGTAGATGTCGTACTGGTTGTTCACCTTGCCGACGACCGTGTAGTAGGAGGTCGGGTCGATCGCCTTGCGGACGACGTCGAAGCCGGCCTTCTGCAGGGCGTTGGCGACGGTCAGCGAGATCTTCTGCCAGCGCGGGGTGTTCGCGTAGGCGTAGACCAGCTTCGGGTGCGGCTGGCCGGCCTCGGCGAGCAGCGCCTTGGCCTTGTCGGGGTCGCCGGTCGGCTTGGCGAGCTTGCCGAACGGGTCGAACTTCTTCCACCCGGCGATGGTCGGGCTCAGCAGCGTGGTGCCGAGGTCGCCCTGGGCCGCGCCGCCGAACGCCTGCTGCACCTGCGACATCGGGAACGCGTAGGCGATCGCCTGGCGCACCTTCGGGTCGGTGATGCGCTTGGTGTTGATGTCGAGGGTCTCGACGTACGGCTGGTACTGGCTGACCGTCCGCGCCTTGAACTTCGGGTCGGTGACCAGCTGCTGCATCACGGTCGGGTCGGCCACGCCGGACAGGTCCAGCGCGTTCTTGTCCGAGCCGGCGCCGGCCTGCAGGCGCTGCGAGAGGCTGGGCTGCTCGATGCCGAGCTGGAAGTTCCAGGTGTCCGGGTACGCGTTGCGGATCGGGTCCGTGGCCGGGTCCCAGTTGGGGTTCCGCTTGAAGACCAGCGACTTGCCCGGCTTGTACGAGGCGATCTCGTAGGGGCCGGAGGAGACCGGGTGGTTGTTGTACGCGCCCTTGTCGTCCTTCGACTTCTCCACCGGAGCGGTGACCGGCATCGCCATCGCGTACGGCGCGTCGGCGTGCGCCTCCTTGAAGTGGAAGACGATGGTCTTGTCGTCCGGCGTCGCGAGCTGGGTGTCCGGGATCTCCTGGCCGGTGTACGGGCCCTTGTACAGCTTGCGGTAGTCAGGGCCGTACAGCCAGGACTGGATGTACTGCGGGCCCTGGGTCTCGAAGTCCGCGAAGAGCCGCTCGACGCTGTACTTGATGTCCTTGGACGTGATCGGCGTGCCGTCCTGGAACTTCAGGTTGTCCTTGAGCGTGTACGTCCACGTCTTGCCGGCGTCCGACATCTTGCCGGTGTCGGTGGCGAGGTCGCCGACCAGGATCGTCTTGCCCGTGGTCGGGTCGATCTTGTAACCGGTCAGCGTGCGCGCGTAGAGCACCGAGACCGACAGCTGGTCGCTGACGTACTGCTGGGCCGGGTCCAGGTAGTCGAAGCCGGCCTGGTTCAGGTCGTTGACGGTGCCGCCCTTGACCGCGCTGGGAACGGCCGGAGCCGGGCCCTTGGAGTCGGCCGCGGTGCCCAGACCGTAGTTCGGGACCGGCGGAGCCGTCGTGGAGCCCCCGCCCTTGGTGCCCGTGGTGCCGCCGCCGTCGCTGCCGCCGCTGCTGCACGCCGCGGTGAGCGACAGCGCCCCGGCCGCCACGATGGCCGCCGCCACGCGTGCTCTGCTGTTTCTCATGAATTCCTGCCTGTCAGTGACTTGACTGCCATCGATGCCGTCGGCCGTGCCCGCAGGAGATCGGGCCGGTTCCGGCGACCTGGACAACTTGGACTGAAGGTGCGCTAGCGGGCTAGCGGAGGGTCTTGGGGTCGAGAGCGTCCCGGACCGAGTCCCCGAGCAGGTTGAAGGCGACCACGAAGAGCGCCATCGCGATGCCGGGGAAGAACATGAAGGTGATGTCGCTCTGGTAGTACTGCGCGCCGGTCTGGAAGAGCAGACCCCAGTCCGGGGTCGGCGGCAGCATGCCGACGCCGAGGAAGGACAGGCCCGCCTCCGCGGTCACGAAGACCGGGAGCATCAGGGTCGTCTGCACCAGGATGGTGCTCCACAGGTTCGGCAGCAGCTCCTTGCGGATGATCCGCCAGGAGGAGGCCCCGCTGATCCGTGCCGCTTCCACGAACTCGCGTTCCCGCAGGCTCAGCACCTGGGCGCGGACCAGTCGCCCGATGCTCATCCAGCCGAGCAGGAACTGCACGCCGACCAGCACCAGCGGGCGCACCCACCAGGGCTCCTGGTCGCCGACGCCGACGAACAGCGCGATGGCGACGGGGGAGAAGGCGATGAAGAACAGCTGGGAGGGGAACGACAGCATGAAGTCGGAGAACCGGCCCATGAAGAAGTCGCTGCGGCCGCCGAGGTAGCCCTGGCTGAGGCCGAAGAGGACGCCCACCGCCACGGACAGGATGGTGGTCGCGGCGGCGATCCCGAGCGAGTTGCGGATGCCGTAGAGCAGCAGCGTGAAGACGTCGCGGCCCAGGCTGGGCTCGAGGCCGAACCAGAAGTTGCCGTCGATGCCGCCGTTGGGCTTGATCGGCAGCCCGTAGCTGTTCAGCAGGCCGTCGTCCTGGCCGTAGAGGTCGTACGGGTTCTTGCCGTAGACCTTGGCGATCAGCGGCGCGCAGACGGCGATCAGGATGAAGAACGCGACGATGATCGCACAGGCGATGCCCGTCTTGTCACGCTTGAAGCGGATCCATGCGAGCTGTCGCGGCGTACGTCCAGCGAGCTCGGGGGCGCCCTTCTCGCCCGGCGTGCCGGACGTTCCCTCGGGCTCGAGGGTGAGGCTGCCCGACTCGTCGGCAGCCTGACTTGGACTGGTCATTCGTTACATCCCCCGGGACCGAGAGCGTGCGTTGCGACGCCGTGTGTGCGTCGTGGGTTGAGCGGACTTTCGCAATGGAATCAACTTCCAGTCAAGGGGGGACGTGAGGAAGAAACCTTGTTGTTTGGCATCTTGAGCGAAGGTTTTGCAGATCGTCTTCCTTATGTGCTTGACATTGCTCCACCAGAACGGACAAAGGGTATATGTCAGGGCGAAGCGCGTTAACATGTTGGCAACTTGACTGTCGTGACTCCGATATACGGACCGAGCAGTCTGAACAACGTACGGCCGTGCGGGTGCCGTCGGCCGGCCGGAGCGTTTCACGGCGCTTCGGCCGGCTCCCGCGGCCCCCGGCCGGACCCTGAAATGACCCCTTTCGATCCCGCTCGCCAACCCTCGCTCCCCGGTCGCAGGTACCTACCCAGCCGGATGCGGATTCAGCGTAGACGGCGGATAGGGACAACCGGGGCGACTGTGACGCCTGTTGAAAGAGAGAAAGCCGCCGGCGCGGATGCGCGGGCGGCTCGACGATTCACCGGGACGGCCGACGGCCGGGCGGCGGGCGGCCCGTATACGGACCCGGCCCGCGCGGGCGCGGAGCGCCGGCCCCGTCAGCGGCCGGGCGCCCGGCGCCGGCGCGTCAGGCGAGACCCAGCGAGCGCTTCAGGAAATCCACCTGGAGGAGCAACAGGTTCTCGGCGACCTGTTCCTGCGGGGTCATGTGGGTGACACCGGACAGCGGCAGCACCTCGTGCGGGCGGCCGGCGGCCAGCAGCGCGGTGGACAGCCGCAGCGAGTGGGCCACCAGCACGTTGTCGTCGGCGAGGCCGTGGATGATCATCATCGGCCGGGCCGGCTGCCGCGCGCCGACCAGGCCGGCGTCCGAGACCAGCGAGTTGCGCTCGTAGACCTCCGGGCGCTCGGCCGGGTGCCCGAGGTACCGCTCCTGGTAGTGCGTGTCGTACAGCCGCAGGTCGGTGACCGGGGCGCCGACGACGGCGGCGTGGAAGACGTCCGGACGGCGCAGCGCCGCGAGCGCGGCCAGATAGCCGCCGAAGGACCAGCCGCGGATCGCCACCCGCTCCAGGTCCAGCGGATACGTCCCGGCCAGCGCGTGCAGCGCGGCCACCTGGTCCTCCAGGGTCACCGCGGCCAGCTCGAAGGCCACCGACTTCTCCCACCCGGGGGAGCGGCCGGGGGTGCCGCGGCCGTCCGCCACGATCACCGCGAAGCCCTGGTCGGCGAACCACTGCGAGACCAGGTGCGGATGGTGCGCCGCCAGCACCCGCTGGCCGTGCGGGCCGCCGTACGGGTCGAGCAGCACCGGCAGCGGGCCGTCGCCCTCCCGGTATCCCGACGGCAGCAGCACCGCGGTCGGAATCCGCCGCTCGCCCGCCTCGCACAGCACCGGCCGCGCGGTCAGCGACGGCGTCTCGGCGTACGAGGCGATCTCCACGACCGGCGCGCCGTCGCGCAGCACCCGGACGCGGGTGCCGGGGCGGTCCTGCGTCGCGGAGCTGAGCACCGTCCACCCGCCCGAGCGCACGGCGCTGTGCACGCCCGGCTCGGCGGAGACGCGGACCGCGCCCGAGGCGTCCACCCGGTAGACGTGCAACTGCCCGGTCTCCGGGTCGGCGGCCGCCTCGCCCGCGGAGGCGGACACCAGCACGCCGGGGCCGCCCGCGTCGAGCACCGCCCGCACGTGCAGCTCGGGTCCTGTCAGGGTGCGGCCGCCGACCTTCAGGACGCGCACGCCCTCCTCGTCGGCGATCCTGACCAGCTCGCCGGTGGGCGTCATGACCGGCACCCCGGCGAAAAGATCAAGCCAGATTCGATCTTCCTCGGCGGCGACCGTGCGGGTCAGGCCGGTCTCCGGGTCGGCCTCCAGGTACAGCTGCTCGCGCTGGTCCCGGGTCTGCACCAGCAGCAGCGGCGGGCCGCCGGCCGACCAGTGCACCGCCGCCAGGTACGGATAGCGGGCGGCGTCCCAGCGGATCTCGCGGCGCGCGCCGTCCAGCCCGCACAGGTGCAGCGACACCTCGGCGTTGGCGGTGCCCGCCGCCGGATACGCCACCTCGACAGGCGGCCGGCCCGGGTGCGCGGGCTCGGCGATCCACCAGCGCTGCACCGGCGCCTCGTCCACCCGGGCCACCAGCAGCGCCGAGCTGTCCGGCGCCCACCAGAAGCCGCGGCTGCGGTCCATCTCCTCGGCCGCGACGAACTCCGCGAGCCCCCAGGTCACCGACGCCTCCGCCGGGTCCCGCGCCGGCTCCGCCAGGGCGCGGTCGCCCAGGCCGGTGCTCTCGACCACCCGCAGTGCGCCCCCGCAGGCGTAGGCGATCCAGCGGCCGTCGGGCGAGGGGCGCGGATCGACGACCGGTCCCGGCACCGCCAGCTCGCGCGCTCCGCCGTCCGCGCCGCCGGAGGAGTCCGGCGCCGCGTCCGGTCCCGGGGCGTCCAGCGGCGCCGTGAAAAGCCGCCCCGACAGCGCGAACGCGGCCGTCGACACCGCCTCGTCCACCGCGAACGCGACCACGCCCGCGGAGCCCTCCCGGCTGCGCTCGCGCCGCGCCCGCTCGGCGGCCGGCAGGTCCTCGTCCGCCCCGCCGAGCAGCGCCGCCGGGTCCGCCGCGATCCGCTCCGCGCCCGAGGCGGCGTCCAGCACCCACAGCAGCTGCGCCGGGTCCGTGCCGGACCGCGACCGGGCGAACACCACCCTCCCGTCCGGCGTCGCCACGAAGCCCCTCGGCGCCCCGAGGGTGAACCGCTGGGTCCTGGCGTGCTGACGCGGGAATGAGAGGTACGTCATAGCGGTGACAGTAGAGGGTGGCGCCGACAACCGCCCCCGGATTTCACCCGCGTGGCGCGCCGCCCCGCTGACCTGCGGCGGCGCGCCGGCCGCCGCGCGCCGCCGCCGCGGCCGGGTGGCTGGATCTGGTCATGCGCCCCCGCGTGCTTCCGTGCTCCGACATATGCGGTGGCACGGAAAGTTATGATCCGTAGCCGTGGGTGGGTAATAGCCATGTGGCAACTGACATGACCCTGCGTACCTGGGAGGTGAGCCGTTGTGGCACTCTCGATTTCGGCGGCGCTGCTGCTGCTGATCATCGTCGTCCTGCTGGTCCGCAGGTCCGGGCTGAAGCCCGGGCACGCGGTCGCCTGCACGCTGCTGGGGTTCTACCTGGCAGGCTCGTCGTGGGCACCGCAGATCACCGACCTCACCAACAACGTCGCGGGGATGATCTCGGACATCAAGTTCTGAGCCACGGGCCGTAGGCTTCCGCCATGAGCGATCTGCCCGCCCGCCGTCTGCTGCTCGTCCACGCACACCCGGACGACGAGACGATCAACAACGGGGCGACCATGGCCAGGTACGCCGCGGAAGGCGCCCTGGTCACCCTCGTCACCTGCACGCTCGGCGAGGAGGGTGAGGTCATCCCGTCCGGCCTCGCCCATCTGGCCGCCGACCGCGAGGACCGCCTGGGCCCGCACCGGATCGGCGAACTGGCCGCCGCCATGCGGGAGCTGGGGGTCACCGACCACCGGTTCCTCGGCGGCGCCGGACGTTACCGGGACTCCGGGATGATGGGCGTCGCGCAGAACGACGTGCCGGGCTGCTTCTGGCAGGCCGACCTCGACGAGGCCGCGGGGCACCTCGCCGACGTCATCCTGGAGGTGCGCCCCCAGGCGCTGGTGACCTACGACGGCAACGGCGGCTACGGCCACCCCGACCACATCCAGGCGCACCGCGTCGCGATGCGCGGCTACGAACTGGCCGCGCTGCGCGGCCACCGCGTCGACCGGGTCTACGAGATCTGCATGCCGCGCTCCGAGGTCGAGGCGGGCTTCGAGCGGCTGGCCGCCGCGGGCAGGGAGTTCCCCTTCGCGTTCATCGCGACGCCCGACGACGTGCCGGGCGTGGTGGACGACGACAAGGTGACGGTGACCGTCGACGGCAGCGCCTACACCGACCGCAAGAAGGCCGCGATGCACGCGCACGCCAGTCAGATCGCGGTGGACGGCCCCTTCTTCGCGCTCTCCAACGACCTCGGCCAGCCGTACTTCGGCACCGAGTACTACCACCAGGTGCACGGCGATCCGCCGGCCGATCCACGGGACCTGTTCGGCGGCGAGACCGGTGACGCGGCCGGCGCGGGGGGCGCGCGATGAAGGGCGGTCTCAGCGGGCCGCCGCGGGTGGCCGCCCTCGTCCTGCTCGGCGTCCTCGGGGCGCTCGTGGCGGCCGCCGGCGCGCTCGTGCAGGCGGGCCTGTTCCCCGGCGGCCTGCTGCTGGCGCTGGGCGGCTGCGTGGCGCTCTTCTACGGCGGCCTGAAGCTCACCGGATCGCGGATCGGCGTGGTGGTGCCGGCCGTGGTGTGGGTGGTCGGCGTGATCCTGCTGAGCACCAGCCGGCCCGAGGGCGACTTCCTCTTCGCGGCGGGCGTCGGACCCTACGTCTATCTGCTCGGCGGCGCGGGCGCCGCCGTGATCTGCGCCACTCTGCCCCAGACCCTGCCCCAACTGCCCGGATCGGGACGGAACACCGCCTGACTTGGCAGGCAGGGGTGGGCACGTGGTTGGGTGAGCGCGAGCGTTCCGCCGCACCGGGGCTGTCCTCCGACGGCGGTCGGTAGGGTGGTCGCGCCGGCGAGCCGCCCGCGGAGAACCGTGACGGGCGGCGAAGCTAACCGGGAGAGCCTGCTTTGAGTCGTGAAACTGACAGTTCGTCCTCGGGTCCCCAGGGCCGCGGCGGAGCCGCATACCCCTCGGGCACGCCGCCGTACGGCACGCGCCCGTTTCCTTCGCTGCACCCGCAGGAGCGGCCGCGTCCCGCGGACGCCCCGGGCGGCGCCCCCGAGGCGGACGCCCCCGACGGCGCGGCCGGCCAGGGCGGGCCGTCGCAGGCGGCCGACGAGCCGAAGACCGAGACGACGCTGACCACCAGGATCCGCATCAACATCCCCGGCTCGCGGCCGATCCCGCCGGTCGTCGTCCGCACGCCGGTCGACGAGAGCACGGTCCGCCCCGACGCCGCCCCTGCCGCCGCCGAGCCCGAGCCCGCGGCCCCCGCGGCCGAGGCCGAGCCGGAGAAGCAGGAGCCCAGCGACTGGTTCGCGCCGCGCAAGCCGGCCGCCGGCGGGCAGCCGGGCGCCGGCGGGCAGCCGGCCTCGGGTGGGCAGCCGGGCGCCGCGCCGGAGACCGGTGCGGGCCGCGGAGCCGGCCGGGGAACGGCGCCCGGCGCGCCCGCGCCCGGCCCCGGCCCGCAGTTCGGCGGCGAACCGGGCGGTGGCGAACCGGGCGGCCGCGCACGGGACTTCGGTCCCGCTGCGGGCGGACCCCGCGGCGGCGGGGGCTTCGGTGCCCCGGCGCCCGGCGCGGACCCCTTCGCCGAGGCGTTCACCTCGCCGCCCGCCGACCCGCAGGCCGCACCGCCGCGCGGCGAACGCCCGCCGGCCGGGCGCCCGATGGGCGCGCCGCCGCTGCCCGAGCGCCCGGCGGCCGACCGCCCGTCGGGGCCGCGGCACCGCGGCGCCCACAACGACGGCCAGGGCGGCGGCTTCGGCGGCGACACCGGCACCCAGCCGATCCCCCACCTCCCGCCGCCGGTCGGCCCGCAGGACGGCGGGCCCGGCCCGCGCGGCCCGCGGGACACCCCGCCGGCCGGCGCCGCCTCGCCGTTCGGCACCCAGGACTTCCCGCCCGGCGTGCCGCGCCCCAGCGACCCGTACGGCGAGGCAGGCAGCCCGGCTCCCGACGCGCCCTTCCCCGGCTACCAGCCGCCCGCCGGCCCGCCCGCGGGCCCGACGGCCGGCCCGGTCACCGGTCCGATGCAGGTGCCCTCGGCGGGCGGCCCGGCCGCCCCGCCGCGCCCCGGGCCGGCAGCCGGCCCCGGAACCGGCCCCGGCGGCCAGGGCGGCTTCCCGCCGCCCGCGGACCGGGTCGCCGGCGACACCCTGGTCAGCGGCATCCCGGCGGTCCCCGCGGGCGAGACCCGCGGTCCGCGCCCGGCGCCCGCACCTGCCCCCGAGCGCATCCCGGCGCCCGCCCCCGAGCGGGTCGCCGCCGCCTCCTCCGGGCAGCGCAAGACCGCGCCGAAGAAGAAGGGCCGCTCCAAGCTGGTGCTGCTGGCCGTCGCGGCCGGCGGTGTGCTCGTCCTCGCCTACGGCGCCGGACTGCTGATGAACCACGCGGACGTGCCCAAGGGCACCACCGTGCTCGGCGTCGACATCGGCAACATGAACCAGGACGCCGCCGTGCAGACCCTCGACAAGGCGCTCGGCAACCGCGCCACCGCGCCGATCACCCTCACCATCGGCGGCAGGAAGCAGCTGCTCAAGCCGTCCGTGGCCGGTCTTTCGGTGGACACCGACACGACCGTCCGCAACGTCGCGCACGCCGACTACAACCCGGTCTCGGTGATCGGCTCGCTGTTCGGCGGCAGCCGCACCGCGGCCCCGGTCTACCTGGTCGACGGTGACAAGCTGAAGGCCGCGCTCGGCGGCCTGGCCGGCAGGAGCAGCTCCGGCAGCGACGGCAAGGTCACCTTCGCCGACCACAAGGCCATCGCGGTCCCCGGCAAGCCCGGCACCTCCTTCGACGTGGACTCCGCCGCGACCCAGGTCGCCGCCGCCTACCGCACCCGCGCCGAGACCGGCGCCGACCAGCCGGTCGCGCTCGCGGTCAGGACGGTGCCGCCGAGGGTCGGCCAGGCCGCGCTGGACAAGGCGGTCAACGGGTTCGGCAGGACCGCGATGCAGGGGCCGGTGACGGTACGGGCGGACGCCGCCCACCAGATCCCCTTCAACAACACCCTGCCGCAGTTCCTGACGATGGTCCCGGACCAGAGCGGCACCCTCCAGCCGCACATCGACCTCGGCGTGCTGAAGTCCCTGTACGGGAGCAAGTTCGACGGCGTCCTGCTCCGCCGCAGCGGCGGCGGCAGCACCCCGGTCACCCCGCAGGACGTCGCGACGGCGCTGGTCAAGGCGCTCGGCTCCAGCACCGAGCGCACCGTCACGCTGCCCGGGGTGGTCGGCTGACCCCGACGGCCGGGGGCGCCGCCCCCGGCCGGGTATGACATCTGTCATCCGGAAGACCGGAGCCGCGGCACTGCACGGAGCCGCCGCGCACCGGCGAAGCTGATGGCATGACCGCACCAGCAGTGAGCACGCAGACCGGCGACGGGCCGGCCGGGGACGGCCCGGCGGACCCGACCGCCGCGCCCGTGGTGAGCTTCACCGACGTGAACAAGAGCTTCGGGGCCGTACGCGCGGTCGCCGACCTCAGCCTGGCGCTGCACCCCGGGGAGACAGTGGCGCTGCTCGGCCCGAACGGCGCGGGCAAGTCCACCGCGCTCGACCTGCTGCTCGGGCTGAAGAACCCCGACCGCGGCGAGGTGCGGATCTTCGGCGCGACGCCCGCGAAGGCCATCGCCCGCGGCCGGGTCGGCGCGATGCTGCAGAGCGGCGGGCTGATGGAGGAGGTCACCGTCCGCGAGCTGGTCGGCCTCGCCTGCGACCTGCACCCGCGCGCGTACCCCGTCGACCAGGTGCTCGCCGCCTCCGACCTCGCCGGCATCGGCGACCGCAAGGTGAACAAGCTCTCCGGCGGCCAGGAGCAGCGGGTCCGGTTCGCGCTGGCCACCGCGGGCGCCAGCGACCTGATCGTGCTGGACGAGCCGACGACCGGCATGGACGTCGGCGTCCGGCAGGCGTTCTGGGCCACGATGCGCGCCCAGGTCGAGCAGGGCAGGACGGTGCTGTTCGCCACCCACTACCTCGAAGAGGCGGACGCCGTCGCCGACCGGGTCCTGGTGATGCACCGCGGCCGGCTGATCGCCGACGGCACCGCGGCCGAGATCAAGGCGCGGGCCGGCGCCCGCCGGATCACCTTCGACCTGCCCGACGGCGCCGACGAGCGGCAGCTGTCCGCGCTGCCGCACCTGGTCGGCCTGGACGTCAGCGGGCCCACCGTCAGGATCCGCTCCGACGACGCCGACGCCACCGTGCACGAGCTGTACGGGCTCGGCCTGTACCCGCGGAACCTGGAGGTCTCCGGGCTCGGCCTGGAGCAGGCGTTCCTCGCCCTCACCGACGCAGCGACCGCCGAGGAGGCGGACCACCGATGAAGACCCTGATCCGCCTGGAGATCACCCGCACCCTGCGGAACCGCAAGTTCATGTTCTTCTCGGTGCTCTACCCGGCGATGCTCTTCTCCTTCTTCACCCTGGGGACCAGCAGGACGGAGCGGATCAGCGGACTCGGGCTGACCCGGGTGGCGTACCTGATGACGGCGATGGCCGCCTTCGGCGCGATGACCGCCGTGCTGATGGGCAACGCGGAGCGCATCGCCCGCGAGCGGGAGAAGGGCTGGGTGCGCCAGCTGCGGCTGACCGCGCTGCCCGGCCGCGGCTACGTCACCGCGAAGATCGCCTCCGCGGCGACCGTCAGCCTGCCGTCCATCCTGATCGTGCTGCTGCTCGGCGCGACGACCAAGGGCGTCCGGCTGGACGCCTGGCAGTGGGTCGGCATCGGCGTCGCCACCTGGGCGGGCAGTCTGGTCTTCGCCGCGCTGGGGGTGGCCATCGGCTACGTCGCCAGCGCCGACGTGGCCCGGCCGATCTCGATGATCTGCTACTTCGGCCTGTCCCTGCTGGGCGGCCTGTGGTTCCCGATCACCCAGTACCCGCAGTGGGTGCAGACGCTCGCCGGCTACACGCCCGCGCGGCCGTACGCCGCGCTGGGCCAGGCGATCGAGCTGGGCGACGCCCCGCACGCCAAGGACGTCACCGTCCTCGCCGTGTACCTGCTCCTCTTCGCCGGCGTGGCGGCCTGGCTGTACCGCAAGGACACCCGGAAGGCGTGAAAGGGAAGCCGTGAAGGAACCGACGAGCCCGAACGAGCCGGGCAAGGCGCCCTGGCCGCCCTGGCGGCGGCAGATCGAGGACGACGACGACACCGCGATGGCCCGCGCGCCGGAGAACCGCAGGCAGGCGCTGGTGAAGCTGGCCTGGGTCGGCATCTGGCTGATCTACCTCGGCGCGCCGGTCGACGACCTGGTGCACGGCCACCACGCGGTGGCCGTCACCGTCGTCGCCGCGCTCGGCTTGGCCGCCTTCGTCGTCGCCTACCTCGCGCTGGTCTTCCTGCGCACCAACACCGGCGAGCGCCCGGAGCGGTGGGTGTACGGCATCCTCGCCGCGCAGACCGCGCTGTCGCTGGTGCTGTCGGCGGCCCTCGGGAAGAACTGGCTGGTGCTCTTCGTCTACGTGGCGGTGGCGTGCGGGGCGGCGCTGCCCGCGAAGGAGTCCCGCTGGGCGGTGCCCGCGGTGACCGCGCTGCTGGCGGCGGTCGGCGCCTGGCAGGACACCGGCGCCGACCTCTACCCGGCGCTGCTCATCCCGTCGCTGCTGGGCGGTTTCGCGATGGTCGGCGTCAAGCAGCTGGTCCGCACCATGCGGGAGCTGCGCGAGGCCCGCGAGACGGTCGCGCACCTCGCGGCCACCGAGGAGCGGCTGCGGCTCGCCCGCGACCTGCACGACCTGCTCGGCCACTCGCTCTCGCTGATCACCCTGAAGAGCGAACTGGCCGGGCGGATGCTGCCCGACCGCCCGCAGGACGCCGCGCAGCAGGTCGCCGACATCGAGAAGGTCAGCCGGCAGGCGCTGGTGGACGTGCGCGAGGCGGTCAGCGGCTACCGGCGGCCGACGCTCGCCGCAGAGCTCGCCGCCGCCCGCGGCGCGCTGGCCTCCGCGGGGATCGCCGCCCGGCTGCCCGCCGCCGAGCGCCCCGCCGGGCTCGGCTCCCAGGGCGAGGGCGCGCTGGCCTGGGCGCTGCGCGAGGCGGTGACCAACGTCGTACGGCACAGCGGCGCGGCGACCTGCGTGGTGGCGCTGCGGGTCGAGGACGGCCTGGCCACGCTCACCGTCTCCGACGACGGCCGCGGCCCGGTGGCCGACCAGCGGTCGGGCAACGGCCTGACCGGGCTGACCGAACGGCTGATCCTGGCCGGCGGCACCCTGGACACCGGCCGCTCGGGCGACGGCGGCTTCCGGCTGACGGCCACCGTGCCGGCCGATCCGGCGCCGGTGGGTGCGGACCGGCGCGGCGGCGGCGGGTAGTAGGGTCCGGGACGTGCCTGAGACCCCTGAGCCCGCAGCGGCGCCCGCCCCCGACCACGACGAGTCCGCGGCGCGGCCCGCGTCCGGCGCGTCGTACGACAGCGCGCCCGCCCCGGCGTACGACCCGGCGGCCGGGACCGGCAACCTGATCGAGGACGCCGTGCTCAGGTCGGCCGCGCGGGCCACGCTGCCCTTCCAGGCGGCCCGCGCGGACCGCAGCTTCGCCACCGCCTTCTGGTACAACGACCTCGTCCAGAGCAACGGGCAGCACGAGGTCATCCGGCAGTACCTGGTGACCGCGGAGGCCCGCACCCGCTACGAGATCGGCCAGTTCACCCTGCGCGACGGGCTCGCCGAGCCCGAACTGCCCGCGGACGAGCTGGTGCTGCCCTCGTTCGCCAAGAAGTGGACCCGGCTCGGCGACCTCGGCGTGGCCGTGATGCCCACCACCGACCTGCACATCCACGCCGAGCGCAAGGGCTGGAACTGGACCACCCACGAGGTCACCTCGGGGCTGGCCGCCCAGCCGGCCGACATCGCGATGGTCGGCACCGAGCCGCTGCCCGCGTACCTCCTCGGGCACGAGGTGACCGAGGAGGCCGGCGCCCGGCACGCCGAGCGCCCCCAGGTGCTGCTGCCCGGCACCGTGTCGCGGCAGGACGCCGACCCGGTGCGCTGGACCGGACCGTTCCCCGACGGGCTGGCGGGCGCCCCGGTCTTCACCGTCCTGCCGGTCGACGACGAGCAGGTCAAGCTGGTCTGCCTCGGCCTCGCGCTGCCCGGCGACCCCACCCCCACCGTGGTCACCTTCGACCTGCTGCGCCCGGCCATCCACGCGGTGACGCCGTCGCTCAAGCGCCGTTGGTGGCGGCGCGGCTGAACGGCCCGCGCGGCGGCGGGCCGCGGCCGGCCGCGGGGGGTACGGTCCCCGACCATGACGCCACCCGTGCTGCCCGTCCCTGTCGCCGCCGCCCTCGAAGCGGCCGACGCCGGGAACACCGAGGACTTCCTCGCGGCCTTCGCCGACGACGGCGCGGTCGACGACTGGGGCCGCGTGTTCCGCGGCCGTGAGGCCGTACGCGGCTGGAGCGACGCCGAGTTCATCGGCAGGCAGGTCACCCTGGAGGTCACCGGCGCCCGAACCGAGGGCGACACCACCACGGTGAGCGCCCAGGTCGGCGGCAACGGCTTCAACGGCCCCTCCGACTTCGCCTTCACCGTCGCCGGCAACCACGTCACCCTCATGCGCATCACCGGCTGACCGCCTGGCCGGCGCCCCCGCGCCCTGGCCGGTTCCGTCGGCGTGCCCGACGGCCCGCGGCTGGACCTGCACGAGCCCGGCACCGTACGGGCCCTGCACGACGCCGTGCCGTCGCGCGGCGGGCGGATCGGCGGGGACTGGACCGACGAGTGCGACGGCTGGACGCTCCTCCCCGCGGTGGCCGGTACCCTGCCGGGGTGACGGGGACGATTCGGATACTGCTCGCCGACGACCAGTCGATGGTCAGGGAGGCGCTGGCCACGCTGCTCGGACTCGAAGAGGACATGGAAGTGGTGGCCCAGGTCGCCCGCGGCGACCAGGTGCTGGACGCCGCCCGCGCCCACCGCCCCGACGTGGCGCTCCTCGACATCGAGATGCCGGGCATGACCGGCATCGAGGCGGCGGCGGAGCTGCGCCGGCACCTCCCCGGGGTCAAGGTCGTCATCGTCACCACCTTCGGCCGGCCCGGCTACCTGCGCCGCGCGATGGAGTCCGGCGCGGAGGCGTTCCTCGTCAAGGACGCGCCCGCCGCGCAGCTCGCCGACGCGGTGCGCCAAGTGCTCCAGGGCAAGCGGGTGATCGACCCCACGCTCGCCGCGGCCGCCCTCGCCGAGGGGCCCGACCCGCTCACCGCCCGCGAGCGCGACGTCCTCAGGGCCGCGGCCGACGGCGCGGTCAACGCGGAGATCGCCCGCGGGCTGCTGCTCTCCGAGGGGACGGTCCGCAACTACCTCTCCACCGCGATCCAGAAGACCGGCGCCCGCAACCGGGCGGAGGCGGTCCGGATGGCCCGCGAGAAGGGGTGGCTCTGACCGTTGCGCTGCGCTGGCGGGTGGCCCAGCGGGGTTCGGGGTGCCCCCCGGGGGGTGCGGTGCCGGCCGCGGGGCGGTGGGTGGCTGGTCGCGCTGTTCCTCGTGCCCCTGCGGGGGTCGGGGTGCCCCCGGGGGCTCGCCGCCGGCTGCGCGCCGGTGGGTGGCTGGTCGCGCTGTTCCTCGCGCCCCTGCGGGGGTCGGGGTGCCCCCCGGGGGGTGCGGTGCCGGCCGCGGGGCGGTGGGTGGCTGGGCGCGCTGTTCCTCGCGCCCCTGCGGGGTTCGGGGTGCCCCCGGGGGTGCGGTGCCGGCTGCGCGCCGGTGGGTGGCTGGGCGCGCTGTTCCTCGCGCCGGGTGCCCCCGGGGGGTGCGGTGCCGGTTGCGCGCCGGTGGGTGGTCCGGAGTGTGCCTCGGGGGGCAGGGCGGACGGTTCCGGGGTCAAGGAGGATCCTGCGACGCCTAGTTGAGTCGGGCGCGCGCGGAGCGCGCCTCCGCGCGCATCGCGCGGGCCGTCTCCGGGTCGAACGCCCCGATGATCTCGGCGTACTCGTCCATCTCCGCGGCCCCGCCCAGGAAATCCCCCATGTCGACCAGCAGCCGCGCCCGCTCGTAGCGGAGCTTCGCCGGGTGGCGCGGCATCAGCAGCGTCAGCTCGAGCGTCCAGAGCTGGACCGGCCGCAGCTCGGGCCGGGGCGCGGCCCAGGCCCGGATGTTGTTGAGCACCCGCTGCACCGTGTCCAGCGGATCGGCGGGTGTGAGCATCGCCGGCGTCAGCGCCGCCCCCGTCGCCCCGGCGACGATCAGCTCCGTGTCGGCGGCCGAGAGCGCCCGCCCCCCGTCGAAGGGGTCGACCAGCACATGGGAGCCGTCGGGATCGCCGAGCCCGACGACGAAGTGACCGGGCAGGCCCACCCCGTAGACGTGCGCGCCGGCCCGCCGGGCCACCTCGATCCACACCACCGACAGCAGGATCGGCAGCCCGCGGCGGCGTACCAGCACCTGCTGGAGCAGGGAGGACTCCAGCCGCTGGTAGTCGGCGGGCGTGCCGTGGAAGCCGTGGCCCGCGCCGAGGACGCGGTGCAGCGCGGCGGCCCACTCCATCGGCTCCGCCAGGCCGTGCGGGAGCAGCCCGGCCAGCCGGTCCAGCTCGATCTGGGCGGCGTCGAGCGCCGCGCCGTCCAGCGCCGGGTCGGCCTCCGCGCCGACCAGCAGGCACAGTTCCGCCAAGTCGGGCCGCTCCTCGCGGGCCGCGGCGGCGAAGCGTTCGCGTACGGATGCGCTCATGCCAAGGGACGCCGGTAGTGGTAGCCGTGGTGGTCGGTGAAGCCGAGCCGGTCGTAGAGCGCCCGTGCGGCCGCGTTGTCCGCCTCGACCTGGAGGTGGGCGGCGGTCGCGCCCTCCTCGTACGCCCTGCGGGCGAGCGCGCCCATCAGCGCGGTGGCCAGGCCGCCGCGCCGGTGCTCCGGCGGCACCTCGACGGCGCCGAACAGCGCCCACGGCCCGTCGACGACGGCCCGGCCTATCGCGCCGGGCCCCGGGTGTCCCGCCGCGCCCGGCAGCGTCGCGAACCACACCGACGCGCCGCCGGAGACGACCTTCAGCGCCGCGTCGGTGAGTTCCCCGGTGCGGTGGTAGGCGGCCAGCCACGCCGCGTCCACGTCGCGCGACAGCCGTACCCGGCCGAGGTGCGCGGGCGGTTCGGGCAGTGACGTCAGCGGCGCGAGCGGCGCGGTGCGGATCAGCGTGTCGGCCTCGCGGGCCCAGCCGGCCGCGTCGATCCGCTGCGCCCAGGCGGAGGAGTCCGGCACCTGGAGGCAGGCGGGAAGCCGACGCTCGGCGTACCAGCGTTCGACCTGCGCCAGCGCGTCGTCGAGCGCCACGCCCGGGTCGCCGGCGACCAGCACCGAATTGGCCCGGCGGGTGAAGCCGCCGGACGCGCGCAGCGTCCAGTCGCCGAGCCGCGCGGTCTCGCCCGCGGGCCAGCCGCGCGAGGCGATCTCCTCCAGCTCCTCGGCCGTCACCCGCGGCACCGCGAGCCCGCGACGCGCCGGAGCGGGCGGCACGACCTTCCCCGCCACCAGCGACGATTCCACGATCCGGACGGTCTCACCGCTCTTTCGCGTGATGTACACCACCCCTGCATCCCAAGATGCGAGAAGACCGACTGTGTCCGTGAACGTAGGATGCCCGTCGGCGACACCTGTCAGCCGCCGTACCGACACGCGTTTTCCCACGTCAGCGGGGGTGATCCGGATTTCGAGCCGTGCACCGGACGGAATTTCCGCTGGCATGCATGCCCCTCCTGTTCGGAACGTGCTCAGGAACGGAGATACTAGGTGCGGGCATCGACGACGCCGCGCTCCCGCGCGAGATGAGCCCTATCGAGGAGGAACGACAGCGTGACCTACGTCATCGCGCAGCCTTGTGTCGACGTCAAGGACAAGGCGTGCATCGAAGAGTGCCCGGTCGACTGCATCTACGAGGGCTCGCGGTCCTTGTACATCCACCCGGACGAGTGTGTCGACTGCGGCGCGTGTGAGCCGGTCTGCCCGGTCGAGGCCATCTTCTACGAGGACGACACCCCGGAGGAGTGGAAGGACTACTACAAGGCGAACGTGGAGTTCTTCGACGAGCTGGGATCGCCCGGCGGTGCGTCCAAGCTCGGCCTGATCGAGCGCGACCACCCCTTCATCGCCGAGCTGCCTCCGCAGAACCAGTAACGACGGCGTCCGCGACGGCTGACTCCACCGGGCTCCGTACGGCCGCATGCGCCGTACGGGGCCCGGCGTTCTTCCCCCCGCAGCCGTCCGCCGGCACGCACCCACCACCACGCAAAGCGAGAGTGAGCACGTGAGCATCTCCGCCCGCCTCCCGGTGTTCCCCTGGGACCGGCTCGAGCCGTACAAGGCCGCGGCGGCCGGCCACCCCGACGGCGTGGTCGACCTGTCGGTGGGCACCCCGGTCGACCCGGTCCCCGAGGCGGTGCGCCAGGCGCTGGCCGACGCCGCGGACAGCCCCGGCTACCCGCTCACGCACGGCACCCCGGCGCTGCGCCGGGCCGCCGCGGAGTACCTGCGCACCTGGCACGGCGTGGCCGGCGCCGACCCCGCGCACATCCTGCCGCTGATCGGCTCCAAGGAACTGGTCGGCTGGCTGCCGACGCTGCTCGACCTGCGCGAGGGGGACCAGGTCGGCTACCCGGAGCTGGCCTACCCGACGTACGAGATCGGCACGCTGATCGCCCGCGCCGAGCCGGTCACCTACGGCGACCCGGTCGCCGACCTGGACCCGGCGCGGGTCAGGCTGCTCTGGCTGAACAGCCCCTCCAACCCGACCGGCCGGGTGCTGGCCGCCGCCGAGCTGCGCCGAATCGTGGCGTGGGCGCGCGAGCACGGCATCCTCGTCGTCGCCGACGAGTGCTACATCGAGCTGGGCTGGGAGGGCGCGGAGCCGGTCTCGGTGCTGCACCCGGACGTCTGCGGCGACCGGCACGACGGCCTGGTCGCGGTCCACTCCCTCTCCAAGCGGTCCAACTTCGCGGGCTACCGCGGGGCGTTCCTGGCCGGCGACCCGGCGGTCGTCGCCGAACTCCTCGCGGTGCGCAAGCACGCCGGGATGATCGTGCCGCAGCCGGTGCAGGCCGCGATGGCCGCAGCGCTGGGCGACCGCGCGCACGCCGTCGAGCAGAAGGAGCGGTACGCCCGCCGCCGCACCGCCCTGCGCGCCGCCTTCGAGGCGGCCGGCTTCCGGATCGAGCACAGCGAGGCGAGCCTCTACCTCTGGGCGACCCGCGCCGAGCCCTGCTGGGACACCGTCGCCGACCTCGCCAAGCTCGGCGTCCTCGTCGCTCCCGGCGAGTTCTACGGCCCGCGCGGCGCGGAGTTCGTCCGGGTCGCCTTCACGGCCACCGACGAGCGGGTCGCAGCCGCGGTGGCACGACTGGCGAGCTGACGCCGACCGGTCAGGTGACCGGCAGGCCCTTCAGCGGCAGGTGGTCGGTGGGCAGGCCGGCCGTCGGCAGCGCGGCGGTGGGCAGGACGGTCATCGGCAGCGCCCCCAGGTTCGGCAGCGCGCCCGTCGCGGGCAGTTCGCCCGCCGTGGACTCGGCGGTCTCGCCGAGGATGCGGCCGGCCGTGTCGGCCGCGTCGCTGGCGCCCTGCTCGGCGGTCGGCACCGCGCTGTGCCCGGTGGCGCCCACCAGGTGGTCGGCGGTCGGCAGCGTCGACCTCATCGCGTCCCCACCCGCGTCGGCGGCCAGCACGGTGCTCTGGTGCGGGGCCCCGCGCAGCGTGTCGCCGAGCCCGGCGCCGTCCAGGGCGCTCAGCCCGCCCAGGCCCTGCGGGTGCAGGGCGGCGGCGTGCGCGGCGCCGGCCCCGACCAGGGGCGCGGCGGCGGCGCCGAGCAGCAGGGCGGCCTGGGCGAGCCGGCGCGGGAGGGGGAGGGACATGATGCGGTGCTCCTCGTCGAGGGGATGGGTCGGTACGGCCCCGTGGGGTCCCCGTGACTACCGCTCGACCCGCCGTAAAGTTGCGGCCGTTCGAGTGACGCAAGCCGAATGGCGCACGTCCGGGTGAATACGCGGCAGCCGCGCTGACCGGGGCCGCGGCGGCCGGTCAGCGCGCGACGGTGATGCGCACCAGGCCGTCGCCGGCGGCGGTCCCGGCGGCCGCCGACGCGGTGGCGCCCTTGCCGCCGGAGTCCGGCTGCCGCTGCCAGCCCGCACCGGAGCGGGCCGCCTGCCAGCGCATCCCGCCGAAGGTCACCTGCTCGACCCGCAGGTCGTGCGCGTGGGCCACCGCCCACTGCGCCAGCTCCCAGCCGCGCTGCGTGCCGCCGCCCGCCGGCACCGCGACGGTGCGCGGCAGGGTGTCCTCGCGCGGCCGCACCCGCGCGCCGAACTCCCGGGACAGACGGGCCGTCACCTTCCGCGGGTCGCCCAGCCGGCCGCCCGCGCTGTACGCGGTGTCCGCGCCGGTCGTACAGCTCAGCGCGGCCGGGTGCCGGCCGGTCAGCGCGGCCGACAGCAGCGTCGCGTCCGCCTCGTGCTGGGCGTACGCCTCCGGGTAGCCGCTCTTCTGCACCCGCTGGGCGGCCACGGTCACCGGCAGCCGGGTGTAGCCGTCGATCTTCACCAGGCTGGTGAAGAAGGAGTTCGCGGCGTGGACGGGGTCCATGATCTGCGTCGCGCTGCCCCAGCCCTGTGAAGGACGCTGCTGGAACAGGCCCAGCGAGTCCCGGTCGCCGTGGTCGAGGTTCTCCAGCCGGGACTCCTGGAGGGAGGTCGCCAGCGCTATCGTCAGCGCCCGCTCCGGCAGCCCGCGCGAGGCCGCCACCGCGGCGATGGTCGCGGCGTTGGACGCCTGGTCCGGCGTCAGCTTCAGCTCGCCCGCGTCCGCCTTCACCGTGCAACCCGCCCCGGGCGGCGCGTTGTTGGTGAAGTGATAGGCGAGGAAAACGCCCACGCCGAGCAGCACGACGATCGCGGTGAAGAACCGCAGGCCGCAGCCTTTGCCCTGGCCGGGCGGGCGTGATGACGAGGGCACGGGCCGAGACTACCGAACCGTCAGCCCACTCCCGCACGCCGAATCCCCCCGCCGCTTCCGCCGGGTCGCGGCCAACCGCGCGGCGCGCGGTCCGCCACCGGCCCCCCGGGCTTTTGACGGGCCCGGGGAACTGCGCGGCCGGCCGTCGCGAGGGCTGTGCGTCGTCACCGGCCCGGAGGGGCAATTGCGGTCGCAGACCGGGCCACCGGCCGCTGGTGGGTTGCCCGCGCCCCTGGCAGGGCGCAGCGCATTCCGGGCGCAGCCCGCGGTTTTTGAGGGGCGCGGGGAACTGCGCGGCCGGCCGTCGCGAGGGCTGGAGGTCGTCACCGGCCCGGTGGGGCTGTTGCGGTCGCAGACCGGGCCACCGGCCGGTGGTGGGTTGCCCGCGCCCCTGGCAGGGCGCAGCGCCGTCCGGGCGCTGCCCGGGGTCCGCGGCGAGGGCTGTGCGTCGTCACCGGCCCGGTGGGGCTGTTGCGGTCGCAGACCGGGCCACCGGCCGCTGGTGGGTTGCCCGCGCCCCTGGCAGGGCGCAGCCCGGGGTTTTTGAGGGGCGCGGGGAACTGCGCGGCCAGCCGCCGCGAGGGCTGTGCGTCGTCACCGGCCCGGTGGGGCTGTTGCGGTCGCAGACCGGGCCACCGGCCGGTGGTGGGTTGCCCACGCCCCTGGCAGGGCGCAGCGCCGTCCGGGCGCAGCCCGGGGTTTTTGAGGGGCGCGGGGAACTGCGCGGCCGGCCGTCGCGAGGGCTGTGCGTCGTCACCGGCCCGGTGGGGCTGTTGCGGTCGCAGACCGGGCCACCGGCCGCTGGCCGGTTGCCCGCGCCCCTGGCAGGGCGCAGCCCGGGGTTTTTCAGGGGCGCGGGGAACTGCGCGGCCGGCCGCGGCGAGGGCTGTGCGTCGTCACCGGCCCGGTGGGGCTGTTGCGGTCGCAGACCGGGCCACCGGCCGGTGGCCGGCTGCCCGCGCCCCTGGTGGGGCGCAGGGCGCAGCGCCGTCCGGGCGCAGCCCGGGGTTGGGGGCGGGAGGTGGAGCGGCAGCGACATAGGCTCTGGCCATGCCTACCGCACTCGATCTGAGCGTTGATGCCGCCGCGCTCACCGCGCAACTGGTGGACGTCCCGTCGGTGAGTCTGGCGGAGAAGCCGCTCGCGGACCTGGTGGAGGGCGCGCTGCGGGCGATCCCGCACCTGCGGGTGGACCGGGACGGCGACGCGGTCGTCGCCAGGACCGGTCTGGCCCGCGCCGAGCGCGTCGTGCTCGCCGGCCACCTGGACACCGTGCCGATCGCCGGCAACCTGCCGTCGCGGCTGGACGCGGACGGCCTGCTGTGGGGCTGCGGCACCACCGACATGAAGGCCGGGGTCGCGGTGCAGCTGCGCCTGGCGGCCACGCTGCCCGCGCCGAACCGGGACCTGACCTTCGTGTTCTACGACGCCGAGGAGATCGCCGCCGAGCACAACGGCCTCGGCCGGCTGGTGGACCGCCACCCCGACTGGCTGGCCGGCGACTTCGCGGTGCTGCTCGAACCCACCGCGGGCCGCGTCGACGGCGGCTGCCAGGGCACGCTGCGGGTGCGGGTGCAGACCAGCGGCCGCCGCGCGCACTCCGCGCGCAGCTGGCTGGGCGACAACGCCATCCACAAGGCCGCGCCGATCCTGGCCAGGCTGGCCGCGTACCGGCCGCGGCGGGTGGAGATCGACGGGCTGGTCTACCCGGAGGGCCTGAACGCGGTGCTGATCGAGGGCGGCCACGCGGGGAATGTGATCCCGGACACCTGCGCGGTCACCGTGAACTACCGCTTCTCGCCCGACCAGAGTGAAGCGGAGGCGCTGGACCGGGTCCGCGAGGTCTTCGACGGCTTCGAGGTGGTGCTCACCGACAGCGCGCCCGGCGCGCTGCCGGGACTGTCCCACCCGGCGGCCGCCGCGTTCCTCGACGCCATCGGAACTCCTCCCGCGGCCAAGGAGGCTTGGACCGACGTGGCCCGTTTCTCCGCGCTGGGGATTCCCGCGGTGAACTACGGTCCCGGCGATCCGACGCTCGCCCACACCCGCGAGGAGAACGTCGCGGTGGCCGCCGTCCTGGATGCGGAGGACAAGCTGCGCCGCTGGCTCACCGCCTGACCCGCCGGGCCGGCAGGCCGCGAGCAACCGAACTGGGGTGCGCGACGGTCCTCCTTCCCGGCAAGGTGTGATCGGACGCGTCCGGCCGTCAGGGGGCCGGATGCTTCCGCTCTTCTGGGGGGAGGAAGACGCGTCGTGGGTCTGACCGGCACTGGGTTCGCCGTACTGCTGTTCGCCGTGGCGATCGCCGCCGTGGCGGGCGCGGTACTTCTCTGGTCGCGGGTCCGCGGGCCGCGGCCGCTGCGGCTGGCGGCGAGGCTCGGCATGATCGTGTTCTGCCAGATCACCGCGATCCTCGTGGTGATGGTCGTGGTCAACAACGAGAACGGCTTCTACGCGTCGTGGGACGACCTGCTCGGCGACGCCAACAGCGGCGGCCGGCCGACCGCCATGGCGACCGGCGGGCAGACGCCGGCGATCCCCGACTACCGGGCGAAGTTCACCGGCTACTCACAGGGGTTCGAGCGGGCCACGGTGCGCGGCTGGGACTCCGGTACCAAGGGCGACGTGATCGTGTGGCTGCCGCCGCAGTACACCAAGAAGGAGTTCGCGCACACCCGCTTCCCGGTGATCGAGGTGCTGCACGGCATCCCCGGCACCCCGCACAGCTTCCTGCGGGGCATGCGGCTCGGGCAGATCATGCAGGACCAGATCACCGCGGGCCGCGCCGAGCCGGCGATCCTGGTGCTGCCGACGATCACGCCGGACCGGGTGAACACCGGCTGCGCGGACGTGCCGGGCAGGAGCCGGGTCGCCACCTGGCTGACCGACGACGTGGTCAAGACGATCAACCGGAACTTCCGCACCCTGCCCGCCCCGCGCGGCTGGGCGGTGATGGGCATATCGACCGGCGGCTACTGCGCGGCCCGGCTCGCCCTGGAGCACCCGGAGACCTTCGCCGCGGGCGCCGCGCTGGCCCCGGACGACCCCACCCAGGGCGTGCGCTCGCCGGTGTGGCTGGCCCGCAACTCCGACCCGGCGCCGGCCGTGCAGCTGCTGGTGGAGTCCAGCCTGCAGGACCCGGAGAGCCCGCCGCGGTTCGCCGACATGATCACCGGCGCGGTCTCGCCGCCCACCCACGTGACGACGATGCGGATCGAGAACGGCGGCCACAACTGGAAGACCTGGGGCCGGATGTTCCCCGACGCCTTCACCTGGGTCAGCGGCCGGATAGAGGCGCCCCGCGCCGTCCCGCTCGCCCCTTCGGCGGCCCCCTGATGCGTACGCTGCGCGTATGAGAGATGCGAGGGAACCACATGAGCCGGCCGACGAGCGGCAGGAGGCGGCAGCCAGCGCGAACGCGGCGGCCGAAGGCAGTCCCGAGGGCCGCGGCTGGCCGGAACGGCACACCGGGCCGGTGATCAGGAGGCGTGGGCAGGTGCTCTCCGGCACCACCGACCAGAGGCTGCTGGACAGCCGCGGCGCGACGGACTGGGTGCACAGCGACCCGTGGCGGGTGCTGCGCATCCAGTCCGAGTTCGTCGAGGGCTTCGGCGCGCTCGCCGAACTCGGCCCCGCAGTCAGCGTGTTCGGCTCCGCCAGGACCCCCGCGGACACCCCCGAGTACGAGGCGGGGGTGCGGATCGGCCGGGCGCTCGCCCAGGCCGGCTTCGCGGTGATCACCGGCGGCGGCCCCGGCGCCATGGAGGCGGCGAACAAGGGCGCCGGCGAGGCCGGCGGCATCTCCGTCGGCCTCGGCATCGAGCTGCCCTTCGAGCAGGGCTTGAACCCCTACGTCGACATCGGCGTGAACTTCCGCTACTTCTTCGTCCGCAAGACGATGTTCGTGAAGTACGCCCGGGGCTTCGTGGTGCTGCCGGGCGGGTTCGGGACCCTGGACGAGCTGTTCGAGGCGCTGACCCTCGTCCAGACCAAGAAGGTCACCCGGTTCCCGATCGTGCTCTTCGGCACCGAGTACTGGGGCGGTCTGGCCTCCTGGATCCGCGGCACCCTGGTCGGCGAGGGCAAGGCGTCCGCAGCCGACCTGGAGCTGTTCCACATCACCGACGACGTGGACGAGGCCGTCAAGCTGGTCACCCAGGAGACCGCGTAGCCGCTACGCCAGACCGCGGCGGGCGACCGCCGGCGGCCGGTGCCCGGCGATCGCCGCGACCATGTCGAGCACCTGGCGGGTCTCCGCCACCTCGTGCACGCGGTACACCTGCGCGCCCAGCCACGCCGAGACCGCCGTCGTGGCGAGCGTGCCGACCAGCCGCTCCTTGACCGGCCGGTCGAGCGTCTCGCCCACGAAGTCCTTGTTCGACAGCGACACCAGCACCGGCCAGCCGGTGGCGGTCATCTCCGGCAGCCGCCGGGTCGCCTCCAGCGAGTGCCGGGTGTTCTTGCCGAAGTCGTGGCCCGGGTCGATCAGCACCGCCTCACGCCGTACGCCCAGCTCCACGGCCCGCTCGGCGAGGCCCACGGTGACCCGCAGGATGTCCGCCATCACGTCCTCGTAGCCGACCCGGTGCGGCCGGGTGCGCGGCTGCGCGCCGCCGGCGTGGGTGCACACCAGCCCCACGTCGTAGCGCGCGGCGACTTCCGCGAGCTTCGGGTCGACGCCGCCCCACGCGTCGTTGAGCAGGTCGGCGCCGGCCTCGCAGGCCGCCTCGCCGACCTCGTGCCGCCAGGTGTCGACGCTGATCACCGCGTCGGGGTGGCGCCGCCGCACCTCGGCGACGAAGGCGACCGTGCGGCGGATCTCCTCCTGCGCCGTGACCTCCTCGCCGGGACCCGCCTTCACCCCGCCGATGTCGATGATCGCCGCGCCCTCGTCGACCGCCCGCGCCACCCGCTCCAGCGCCGGCTCGTCGGTGAAGGTGGCGCCCTGGTCGTAGAACGAGTCGGGGGTGCGGTTGACGATCGCCATGATCACCGGCTCCCGCTCGCCGAATTCCCGGGTGCCCAGCCGAAGTGCCACTGCCGCTCCTCATCTCAGACTCATGCGATCGTGGCACGATCGTGCCTGACATGTGGCACCCGCTGTCCTGAGTCCCTGGGGAGATCGTCGTGTTCTGGTTCATGCTCATCGCGCTCGTCGCGGTGGTCGCCGCGGTGGCGATGGCCGTCCTCGGGGACGGCGGCGTCCTGAAGGACTCCGACCCCGACCGGCTGCAGGACCGGCTGCCGCCCGACCGCCCGCTGCTGCGCGGCGACATCGACGCGGTACGGCTGCCGACCGCGGTGCGCGGCTACCGCATGCTCGACGTCGACGAGGTGCTCGACCGGCTCGGCGCGGAGCTGGCCGAGCGCGACGCGCGGATCGCCGAGCTGGAGTCCTCGCTGGCCGGGGTGCAGGCAGGGGCGCAGGCGGGGGTGCACGCGCACGGCGCGACCCGGGTCGAGGAGCTGCCGCAGCCGTCGCCGGGGAACGACGCGGATGACTGAGCCGGTCAGCGGCGTCGTCGTCGGCGAGGACGGCCTGGCCCGCTGCCCGTGGGGGCTGTCCACGCCGGACTACGTGGCCTACCACGACGGCGAGTGGGGCGTGCCGGTGCACGGCGACGACGCGCTCTTCGAGCGGGTCTGCCTGGAGGCGTTCCAGTCGGGCCTGTCCTGGATCACCATCCTGCGCCGGCGGGAGGGGTTCAGGACCGCCTTCGACGGCTTCAAGATCGACGCGGTGGCGGCCTTCACCGACGAGGACAAGGCCCGGCTGCTCGCCGACGCCGGGATCATCCGCAACCGCGCCAAGATCGACGCGGCGGTCGCCAACGCGGCCGCCGCGCGCCTGGTCCGCGACACCCGCGACGGCGGGCTCGACGCCCTGATCTGGTCCTTCGCCCCCGATCCCGCGACCAGGCCGGCCCCGCGCACGGCGGCCGACGTGCCCGCCACCACGGCGGAGTCCGTCGCCCTCGCCAAGGACCTGAAGAAGCGCGGCTTCCGCTTCGTCGGCCCGACCACCGCCTACGCGCTGATGCAGGCGTGCGGCCTGGTCAACGACCACCTCGCCGACTGCGCCGCGAGGTAGCGCCGAGCGGCGTCCGAGGGGGCCGGACAGCGCGCCGCAGCGGAGGTCAGCGGCCCTGGTAGACCGCGGGCTCCTTGCGCAGGAAGGCGTCGACCGCCGCGCGGTGGTCGGCGGACGCCCCGGCCCGGTTCTGCAGGGCGGCCTCCAGCGCCAGGGTGTCCGGCAGCGAGTGGTCCGCGCCGTAGGCCAGCGACTGCTTGACCGCCGCGTACGCCACGGTCGGGCCGGCCGCGAGCGCGCGGGCCACCTCCGCGGCGGCCGCCGGCAGCTCGGCGGCCGGCACCACCCGGTGCACCAGGCCCAGCTCCAGCGCCTCCTGGGCGCGCACCGAGCGGGGGAAGAGCAGCAGGTCGGCCGCCCTGCCGTAGCCGACCAGGCGCTGCAGCGTCCACGACATGCCCGAGTCGGCGGCCAGGCCCACGCCGGTGAAAGCGGTGGTGAAGGACGCCGAGTCCGCCGCCAGGCGGTAGTCCGCGGCGAAGGCGAAACCCGCGCCGGCGCCCGCGGCCACCCCGTTCACCGCCGCCACCACCGGCTTGGGCATGGTCGCGATGGTCAGCGCGATCGGGTTGTAGTGCTCGGCGACGGTGGCCAGCCCGCCGCCGGCCGCGAGCACCTTCACGTGCTCCTTGAGGTCCTGCCCGACGCAGAACGCCGGGCCGGCCGCGGTCAGCAGCACCGCCCGCACCGCCGGGTCGCCCGCCGCCTCCTCGAGCGCGTCCCGCAGCGCGTCCTTGGTCCCGGTGTCGAGGGCGTTCATCGCCCCGGGACGGTTCAGGGTGAGGGTCGCGAGCGCGTCGCCCACCTCGTACAGCACGCTGTCGGCCATGGCGTAACCCCTTCGTCGCGGCAACTGTCCTGGCCAGAATGCCGGACGCCACCCCGGCCGGACATGTGACGAACATCAAACAATTCCTGCGTCCCAGGACCCCCGGACAGGCCCACTCGGCGTGCACCTCCACTGAATTGGCCGGGTATGGGCAGGCCCGGGGCCGAACGGAGTGTTCCCGATGTTGGTCATCGGGTCCCGGGATGCGGGATAATGGCCGAGAACCAATGTGTTCGAGTCCGAGCTGGTTTCAGGAAGGGGAACGAGCATGGCGGCCATGAAGCCGCGGACGGGTGACGGCCCGCTCGAGGTGACCAAGGAGGGGCGGAGCATCATCATGCGCGTTCCGCTCGAGGGCGGCGGGCGGCTCGTCGTCGAGCTGACCCCGGACGAGGCGGACGCCCTTGGCGATGCGCTGAAGAAGGCCATCGCCTGAGACCAGCGGTCCCAGACACCACCGCGGCCACGACACCCTGAGGGGCGTCGTGGCCGCGGTCTGCTTCAGCGCACCACCGCGCACAGCAGGCCGTCCTCGGTGGGCAGCAGGACCGGGGAGAGCCGGGGGCTGTCCCGCACCGCCCTGAGCAGCTCGCGCAGCTGCTGGGACTCGGCGTCCTGGTGCGCCGCGTCCAGCGCGCGGCCGCGCCCGAAGGCGCCCTCGAAGCAGACCAGGCCGCCCGGCCGGAGCAGCCGCAGCGCCTCGTCGAGGTAGTCCGGGTACTCCAGCCGGTCCGCGTCGCAGAAGACCATGTCGTAGCCGCCGTCGGTGAGGCGGGGCAGCACCGCGTCGGCGCGGCCGCAGATGAAGCGGGCCCTGTTGCCGGCGACGCCGGCCTCGGCGAACGCCAGCCGGGCGAGCTGCTGGCGGTCCGGCTCCGAGTCGACGGTGGTCAGCACCCCGTCGTGGCGCATGCCGCGCAGCAGGTGGATGCCGGAGACCCCGGCGCCGGTGCCTATCTCCACCACGGCCTTCGCGTCGGCGGCGGCGGCCAGCAGCCGCAGCGCCGCCCCGGTGCCGGGGGAGACCGGCCGCAGGCCGGCCGCGTGCGAGCGCGCCCTGGTCCGTACCAGGGCATCGTCCTCGGCGACGAACGCGTCGGCGAACGCCCAGTCCGCCTGCCGGTTGCCGCTAATGGCCCTCTCCCCGCTCCATGGTCGCTCCGCCGTTGCGCTCCCGCGGGGGCGACTGTATCCGCTGCGGGCGGGAACCTGCTGATGGGACTGCGCGTTAGTCACAGCGAAGGCACACGGGCGGGAGAGCAGCGGTGTTCACCCGCCTCGACAGCATCGCGCGAAGCAGCGCGCAAGCGCTGCGAACAGTACGTTTATCCGGAGCTAACGGGCGAGGTGGATATGGTAGGGGCTCTACTGGACACCACCAGAGCCGACAGGGGAGGTGTGGCTGCGGCCGGTGACCGGAAGGCGCTCACCCGCTTCTCCAGGTCGTCCGGACAGCCCAAATCCGTGACCGACACCGCTGATGACCGTTCACGCGCATCCCACGCCGACGACGCGAACTCCGCCACCGCGACCTTCGCCACCGACGGAGATGCGCAGACGTGGACGCCTCCCTCCTGGGAGGAGATCGTCAGTACGCACAGTGCCCGGGTCTACCGGCTGGCCTACCGCCTGACCGGCAACCAGCACGACGCGGAGGACCTCACGCAGGAGGTCTTCGTGCGGGTCTTCCGCTCCCTGTCCACCTACACGCCCGGCACGTTCGAGGGCTGGCTGCACCGCATCACCACCAATCTCTTCCTGGACATGGTGCGGCGACGTCAGCGGATCCGGTTCGACGCCCTCGGGGACGACGCGGCAGAGCGACTGCCCAGCCGCGAGCCCTCCCCGGCGCAGCACTTCAACGACACGCACTTCGACGAGGACGTCCAGCAGGCGCTGGACACCCTCGCACCGGAGTTCCGTGCCGCGGTGGTGCTCTGCGACATCGAGGGACTGTCGTACGAGGAGATCGCCGCGACCCTCGGCGTGAAGCTGGGCACGGTCCGCAGCCGCATCCACCGCGGCCGGTCCCACCTGCGCAAGGCTCTGGAACACCGGGCCCCGGCGGTCGCCGCTCGACCTGCCCCGGCCCCCGCGCTCGCTGTCACCGCACCGAAACCTGGCCTGGAGGGCGGGAGAGCGTGAGCAGCAGCGGTTCAGGCGAGGCGCGTCCCCAACGCACCGAGCGTTCTGCGCCTGCCGAACAGCATCTTGGAGACCGGCTTGCCGCCTTCGTGGACGGCGAGCTGACCGACGACAGCCGTGACCGGGTACTCGCCCATCTGGCGACGTGCCCGCAGTGCAAGGCGGCCGCCACCGAACAGCGCCGGCTGAAGTCCGTCATCGCCGAGTCGGAGCTGCCGGCCATATCGGCCGGCCTGATGGCCCGGTTGCAGGGACTGCCCGGCATGGGACCGGGCGACGGAGGCTTCCCGGGCGATCCCGGCGGCCCCGGCTCGCCCTTCGCCGAACAGGCGGCGGCCGCGCGCCGCGGGCCGTTCGACGGCGGGCTGCTCGGCTCCGGGTCCGGCATCTTCGGCAGCGGGCGGGGGGAGGAGTTCTCGTTTCTCGGTCCTGCTCCCGATCTGACCGCGCCGGAGGGCTCGCGCTCGCGCGGCTTCCGCATCCACCAGGCGATCAGGGCGGTCAACCCGATCGCCCCGGTGACCCCGGTCGCGCCGGACGCGAACACCCCGATGCGCACCGGCCGGGACGCCCACGCCGCCGCGGCGGCAGCGGCGGCCGGCGTGGCCCCGAGTGCGGCCTCCCGCAGCCGCAGGTTCGCCTTCGCGGCGGCCGGCGCCTTCTCGATGGCGGCGATCGCCATCGGCGGCGCCCTGCCGATGGAGGCGGCCGTGGACGGCGGCGCACGCCCCGACGACGGTCCGGCGGTGAGTCCGCTCAGCGCGAGTACGAACACGGTCTCCGACACCCGCGGGGTGACCCCGCGCGGGATGCTGGACGCCGAGGAGCGGCCCACCCGGCGCGCGCTGCCCGCCGCCGCGGTGTCGGCCAGTTCGGTGGCGCTGGCCCGCCCGCTGCTGACCCCCGGGACGGTGCCGCTGCTGACGGCCGCGAGCGCCCCGGCCTCGCAGTCCTCGGTGGTCGTGCACTGAGCGGCAGTTGAGCGCCGGCTGCTCCGGACGGGTGCCCGGGGGGGTCACCCTTTACCGCCCGGCGACGTAGTGTTGGCCTGAGCCACTCCCGCGGCGCACGCGGGGGCGGGTACCGTAAGTCCGCCGGACCCTGCCCACCCGGGCCCACCGGCTGTGGTCGTCCCAAGGAGCTGCAAGGTGTTCTTCGACATAGGCCCGCTGGAGCTGGTCGCGCTCGTGGTCCTTGCCGTGCTCGTCTTCGGCCCGGACAAGCTGCCGAAGGTCATCCAGGACACGATGGCCTTCATCCGCAAGGTGCGGGAGTTCTCCGACAGCGCCAAGGAGGACATCCGCCGCGAACTGGGCCCGGAGTTCAAGGACTTCGAGTTCGAGGACCTCAACCCGAAGACGTTCATCCGGAAGAACCTGATGAGCGGCGAGGACGAGTACGGGCTGGGCGAGCTGAAGGACCTGCGCAACAGCTTCGACCTGCGCAAGGAGATGGCCGAGGTCACCGACGCGGTGAACGGCGTGGAGCCGGGCGCCGCGGCCGCCGGCGCCTCCTCCGCGACCGGCGCGGGTTCGGGCCGGGGTTCCGCCACGCCCGACCGCCTCACCAAGCGCGATCGGCTCGACCCGGGCGAGGCGCCGCCGTTCGACGCCGACGCCACCTGAGGTCACGCCCCGGTTCGCCCGTCAACCAGGGTGCGAATTTTCACCCGTTCGGTTGAGCTTTGACCGTGTGTTCGCCGTCACCCCACGCCGTTTCGTCCCCCGAACCTCCGCAGGGTCGGGCAAGATGGCGAGTCGCCCATAAGGGCAATGAGGAGGCGCGACCCAATGGAGACGAAGACCGGCACGGCACAGGGGGCGGTCGACGGCTATCTGATGGCCGACTTTCCGTGGTACGGGCTGGACGAGGCGTTCACCGGGCGCCGCTGGCTCGGGGCGGTGGGCGTCAGCGCGGACGGTACGGTCGAGCACGGCTCGATAGGGCACGGCGACGAACCGTCCCTCAAGGCCGAGGCCACCGACCCGGAGGGACAGCGGTTCGCGACCGTGGTGACGGTCGCCAGGCGCCCGGGACGGCGCAGCGCGGACGGCACCGGCCTGCTGGAGGCCACCTCGGTCGCCTCCGCGGCCTGGCTGGCCGGATCCGGCCTGCTGTCCTGCACGTGGCCCACGCACATGGAGCGCTCGCTGCGGCAGGACTGGATGGACCAGCAGACCGCGGCCGCCTGGGAGCTGGCCGACGATCTGACCGGCTCGGACTGGTCCACCCTCACCCTTCCGGTCGACGGGGAGCCCACGCCTTTCCACTACCGCGAGTCGGAGTACGGCTGGGTGATGGCCGGCGCGGCCCGCGGCGTGCACCTGGGGGCGTACGGGCGCGGCATGAGCGCGTACGGGCTCGCCCTGTCCGTGGTCCGCGACCTCACCACCTACCAGGCGTAGGCCGCCCGAAGCGGCACGGGGCGGGGGCGGACGCCTGAGCGTCCGCCCCCCGCCCCGTCTCAGGCGGCTGCCCGAAGGCCCCGTCAGGGCCCGGCGGGGCCCGGAGACGGCGCTAGAACTTGTTGCGCGGGGTGATGCCGAGCGACATCCCGGCCAGACCGCGGGCCCGGCCGCCCAGCTTGCCCGCGATGGACCGCAGCACGGCGCCCGCGGGGGAGTCGGGGTGCGACAGGGTGACGGGCCGGCCGTCGTCGCCGCCCTCGCGCAGCCGCACGTCGATCGGGATCCGGCCGAGCACCGGCACGGTGGTGCCGGTGGTGCGCGAGAGCCCCTCGGCGACGCGGTCGCCGCCGCCGGTGCCGAAGACCTCGACGATCTCGTCGCAGTGCGGGCACGGCATGCCCGCCATGTTCTCCACCACGCCGACGATCTTCTGGTGCGTCTGCACCGCGATCGACCCGGCCCGCTCGGCCACCTCGGCCGCGGCCTGCTGAGGCGTGGTCACCACCAGGATCTCCGCGTTCGGCACCAGCTGGGCGACCGAGATCGCGATGTCGCCGGTGCCCGGCGGCAGGTCGAGCAGCAGCACGTCGAGGTCGCCCCAGTACACGTCCGCCAGGAACTGCTGGAGCGCGCGGTGCAGCATCGGGCCGCGCCACACCACCGGCGCGTTGCCCGGGGTGAACATGCCGATGGAGATGACCTTCACCCCGTTGGCGGAGGGCGGCATGATCATGTTCTCGACCTGGGTGGGACGGCCCTCGGCGCCGAGCATCCGCGGCACGCTGTGCCCGTAGATGTCCGCGTCGACCACGCCGACCTTCAGGCCGTCCGCGGCCATCGCCGCGGCCAGGTTGACCGTCACCGAGGACTTGCCGACGCCGCCCTTGCCGGAGGCGACCGCGTAGACGCGGGTGAGCGAGCCGGGCTGGGCGAAGGGGATCTCCCGCTCGGCCTGGCCGCCGCGCAGCGAGGACGCCAGCTCGCGCCGCTGCTCGTCGCTCATCACGTCCAGGGTGACGCGGACCGAGGCGACCCCGGGGATCTGCTGCACCGCGGTGGTGACACGACCGGTGATCTCGTCCCGCATGGGGCAGCCCGAGACGGTCAGGTAGACGGTCACGGCGACCGTGCCGTCCTCGGCGATGTCCACGGACTTCACCATGCCGAGATCGGTGATCGGCCGGTGGATCTCCGGGTCGTCCACGGTCGCCAGTGCGGCGCGGACGGCTTCGTCGGTCGGCTTGGTGTCCGGGGGAGTGGTCGTAGCCATACGTTGATGGTACGGCGGCGCCTGCCCCCGGTTCAGCGGCCCCGTCCGTCTGCTTCGTCACCACGGG
Organism: Actinacidiphila polyblastidii; assembly: GCF_036353415.1. Taxonomy (NCBI): domain Bacteria; kingdom Bacillati; phylum Actinomycetota; class Actinomycetes; order Kitasatosporales; family Streptomycetaceae; genus Actinacidiphila; species Actinacidiphila polyblastidii. The sequence continues at coordinate 6,597 of NZ_JAZEWV010000011.1, read as the reverse complement.
CGCCGCGCCCGCCGCGGCCCTCGCCCGGCTCCCGCGGCTGCCCCTGCCCCTGACCGTGGCCCTGGCCCTGGCCCTGACTGTGGCCCTGGCCCTGACCGTGGCCGTGGCCGTGGCGCATCCTGGCGTGGTCCTGGCGGTCCTCCAGCTCCTTGAGCAGGTCCTGCAGCTCCGAGCGCATCCAGTCGCGGGTGGCGACCTCGCCGAGGTTCACCCGCAGCGACGCGACCTCGCGGGTCAGGTACTCGGTGTCGGCGATGCTGCGCTCGTTCTGCCTGCGGTCCTGCTCCAGGTTGACCCGGTCGCGGTCGTCCTGCCGGTTCTGCGCGAGCAGGATCAGCGGCGCGGCGTAGGACGCCTGGAGCGACAGCAGCAGCGTCAGGAAGATGAACGGGTACGGGTCGAATCGCAGCCCTCCGGGCGCGAAGATGTTCCACACCAGCCAGAGCAGGATGACGACCGTCATCCAGACGATGAACCTGCCGGTGCCGAGGAACCGCGCGATGCGCTCGGAGAACTTGCCGAACGCCTCCGGGTCGTACGTCGGCAGCAGGCTGCGGCGCGGCGCCCGCGGCTGGTCGAGCCTGGTCCTGCGGCGATCCGCGGCGCTGGCGCCGCTCGGGTGGCGGCCCCGCTCCCGGTCCCGCTCGCGCTCCTCAGCGGCCATCGCCGGCCCCCGCCCCGTCCTCGTCGAGCCGGTCCTCCGGCCCCTCGTACGGCCGGTCGTCCGGCTCGTCGTCCGGCGGCTCGGAGTGCGCGCCGACCGCGCCGTGCAGATCGGTCTCGCGCCAGTCCTCGGGCAGCAGGTGGTCCAGCACGTCGTCCACGGTGACCGCGCCGAGCAGCGACCCGCTCTCGTCCACCACGGGCGCGGAGATCATGTTGTACGTGGCCAGGAAGCTGGTCACCGACGGCAGCGCGGTGTCCGGCGGGAGCGGCTGCAGGTCGGTGTCGACGATCGAGCCGAGCAGCGTGAACGGCGGATCGCGCAGCAGCCGCTGGAAGTGCACCAGGCCCAGGTAGCGGCCGGTCGGCGTCTCGTCCGGCGGCCGGCACACGTACACCTGGGCGGCCAGCGCCGGCGACAGGTCGGGGTTGCGGATCCTGGCCAGCGCGTCGGCGACGGTCGCGTCCGGCCGCAGCACGATCGGCTCGGTGGTCATCAGGCCGCCCGCGGTCCGCTCCTCGTACGACAGCAGCCGCCGTACGCCCGCGGCCTCCTGGGGCTGCATCAGGGTCAGCAGCCGCTCCTGGTCGTCGGCGGGCAGCTCGGCGAGCAGGTCGGCGGCGTCGTCGGGGTCCATCGCCTCCAGGACGTCCGCGGCCCGCTCCTCCTTGAGCTTGCTGAGGATCTCCACCTGGTCGTCGTCCGGCAGCTCCTCCAGGACGTCCGCGAGGCGGTCGTCGTCGAGGGCGGCGGCGACCTCGCCGCGGCGCTTGGGCGACAGGTGGTGCAGCACGTTCGCCAGGTCGGCCGGGCGCAGCTGCTCGAAGGTCGCGACGAGGTTCTCGGCGCCCTGGGCGTCCTCTGTGAGCCGGAAGCCGGTGACGGCCGACCAGTCCACGGTCAGCGTCTGCCCCTTGCGGCGCAGCGCGCCGCCCTTGCCGCGCCGGACGAAGACCTTGTCGATCTCCCAGTCGCGGCGCGCGGGCAGCTGCACCATCGACACGTCCAGCACGGTCACCTCCTCGCCGTCCTGCGGGTCGCCGCCGCTGCCGGGGCGGTCCGCGGCGGCGGTGCCGCGGCCCTCGGGACCGGCCAGCCGGACCCGGCGGTCCAGCAGCTCGCCGAGCACCAGGGTCTCGGTCGCGCGCTGCTCGAAGCGCCGCATGTTGAGCACGCCGGTGGTGATCACCTGGCCGGACTCCACGCCGGTCACCCGGGTCATCGGCAGGAAGATCCGCCGCCGGCTGACCACCTCGACGACCAGCCCCAGCACCCGCGGCGGACGGCCGCCGACCCGCAGCATGACCACGACGTCGCGGACCCGGCCGACCTGGTCGCCGTTGGGGTCGAAGACGGCGATGCCGGACAGATGGGAGACGAAGACCCGCGGGGCGCCAGCCGCCATCAGGGCCTCCTAGAGTCGGCGGAGGGCTGCTCCGGTCCACACCTCATCCGTCTGACAGGCTACTCCGGGCCGATCTTGGCCGCCCTGCGGGGTGCTCCCCAGGGGTACGCTGCGGTAGCTTCGCCCCGCCAAGCCGTCTCACCTGGAGGACGAGAAGCTGTGTTTTCCGGCCGCAGGACCGCCGCCGCCGTGCTCGCGACACTGTGCGCGGGCACCGTGCTCAGCGGCTGCCTCGGATTCGGCGGCGACCCGGACGCGGGGACGAACGGCGTCGGCAAGCTGCCCGCGCCGACCATCGAGCAGCAGGCGAGGACCGCGGCCTCCGGCGCGCACGCGCTGCGGCTGGCCGGCACCGTGGTCAGCGACGGCCGGTCGTACCGGCTCGACATGCGGCTGCGCGACAACGGCGGCGTCGGCGAGGTCTCCACCCAGGGCAGCACCTTCCAGCTGCTGCGGGTCGGCGACGACCTCTACCTCAAGGCGAGCGCCGAGTTCTACGGCGACGGCGGCGACGACAAGGACAGCCAGGCGGCCGCGGCGAAGCTCAACGGCAAGTACGTCAAGGTGCCGCCGGGCGACCCGGCGTACCGGCAGTTCAGCGGCTTGACCGACAAGAAGGTGCTGCTCGCGGGCCTGTTCGTGCTGGACGGCACGGTCACCGTCGGGGCCCACCGCAAGGTCGACTCGACGAAGACCATCGCCCTGGACGGTTCTCAGGGCGGCTCGCTCGACGTGTCCCTCAAGGGCGCCCCCTACCCGCTGCGGTACGTCCGCGCGGGCGGCGCCGGCACCCTGACGCTCTCCGACTGGGGCCAGGACTTCAGCCTCGCGGCTCCCGCCGGGTCCGACGTCGTGGACTACGGCAGGACGGTCGGCGCGACGCCCGCGCCCACCGCGTCGCAGTAGCCCGCCACGCGCGCCGCGCCGCTCAGACCCTGCGGCGCCGGGCGAGCAGGCGCGGCAGGCCGGCCGGGATCGGGCGGCGGGTGGTCGCCGGGGTCGGCACGGGCGCGGCGGCGCCCGAGACGTCCGGCATCGCACCCGGGTGCTCGGCGGGGACGCCCAGCGGGGTCAGCCGGTACAGCGCGCACTCCCGGGCCCAGCGGCCGGTGATCGCCTCGCCGTCGGGGGAGTTGAGCCGCTTGGTCTTCAGCTCGGCGGCGGCGGCCGTCCACGGCTCGCCGCCGGGCGCGAGCAGGGAGACCGCGCCCTGCCAGGACACCAGCCGGCCGCCCTTGTCCCTGCTGCGCACGACCACCGTGGCGGTGCCGCCCTCGGAGAGCCCCGGCAGCGGCTGCTCGCCGGGGCCGCCGACCAGCACCAGGGCGCCGTCGACCCAGGCGTGCCAGACCGCCTGGCCGTTCACCCACACCAGGCCGGACTTCTTGGTCGCCTCCTCGACGAGGGCGCTCAGCTCGTCACTCATGCGGCCCACCCTATGGGGGCGGCGGCCGGCCGCGGGCCCCGGACCGCACCCAGGACGGGTCCCGGACCGAGCCCCGGACGCCCGGCGGCCGTCCACGGACCGGGACGACAGGTGTACGGGCCCGGTACGCGCCTTACCCTGGTGGGCGTGACCGCCCCCGCCGCCCCGCAGAGCGCCGCCGCCACTCCGGCGCCCGCGCTCCCCGCCGCCGACCACGGCCACCCCCAGGCGCCGGTGCCGGCCCGCGGCGTGGACTTCACGCTGCTCGCGGTGGCGATCGCCGGGGTGTCGATGTCCGCGCCGCTGATCGCGGCCACCGCGGCGCCCGCCCTGGCCATCGCCTTCTGGCGCAACGCCATGGCGGTCGGCGTGCTCAGCCCGGTCGCGCTGTGGCGGCACCGCGGCGAGCTGCGCCACATGGGCCGCCGCGCGGCGCTCATGTCCGTGCTGGCCGGCGTGGTGCTGGCGCTGCACTTCGGGCTGTGGCTGCCCAGCCTGGACATGACCTCGGTGGCCACCTCGACCGCCCTGGTCACCACCACCCCGATCTGGACCACGCTGATCCTGCGGGCGCGCGGCCACCGGCCGCCCGCCCTGGTCTGGGCGGGCACCGCGCTCGCGGTGCTCGGCGTGGTCATCCTGACCGGCATCGACCTGTCCACCGACACCCGGGCGCTGGAGGGCGACGCGCTGGCGCTGGCGGCCGGCGCGGCCGCCGCCGGGTACATGCTGCTGGGCTCCGAGGTGCGCAGGACCGCGAGCACCACCGCGTACACCTATGTCTGCTACTCGACCACGGCCGCGGTGCTGCTCGGCGCCTGCCTGGTCTCGGGCTCGGCGCTCGGCGGGTACGACGGGCGGACCTGGCTGAAGATCGCGGCGCTGACGGTGGTCGCCCAGCTGCTCGGCCACTCGCTGCTCAACCGGGTGGTGCGCGGGCTCGGCCCGTCGACCACCTCCACCGCGATCCTGCTGGAGACCCCGGGCGCCGCCCTGATCGCGGCCCTGTGGCTGGGCCAGACCCCGCCGGCCGCCGCCTATCCGGCGCTCGGCGTGATCCTCGCGGGCCTGGCCCTGGTGATCCTCGCCGACCGCAGGAAGAGCGCCGCTGCCGCCTCCGCCGCGGCGGAGGCGGTCGCCCCGGCGGGCACCCCCGCCGGGGCCTGACCCCCGCCCCGCCGCCGGAGCCTAGAGCCAGCCGTTGCGGCGGAAGCCGCGGTGGATGGCGTAGCAGATCGCCAGGATCGTGCAGAGCACGGCCGGATAGCCGTAGCGCCAGTGCAGTTCGGGCATGTGCGTGAAGTTCATGCCGTAGACGCCGGTGATCATCGTCGGCACGGCCAGGATCGCCGCCCAGGCGGTGATCTTGCGCATGTCCTCGTTCTGCACGACGGTGGCCTGCGCGAGATTGGCCTGGAGGATGGAGTTGAGCAGGTCGTCGAAGCCGGTGACCTGCTCGTGCACCCGGGCCACGTGGTCGGCGACGTCCCGGAAGTACTTCTGGATCTCCGGGTCGATCAGCCGCATCGGCCGCTCGCCGAGCATCTGCATGGGCCGCAGCAGCGGCGACACCGCCCGCTTGAACTCCAGCACCTCGCGCTTGAGCTGGTAGATCCGGCCGGCGTCGCCGCCGCGCGAGGTCTTGCCGTTGCCGGCCGAGAAGACGTCGATCTCGACCTCGTCGATGTCGTCCTGGACGGCCTCGGTGACCGCCAGGTAGTCGTCCACCACCTGGTCGGCGATCGCGTGCAGCACCGCGGAGGGGCCCTTGGCGAGCAGCTCCGGGTCGTCCTGCAGCTTGTGCCGCAGCGCCCGCAGCGAGCCGTGCCCGCCGTGCCGGACGGTGATGACGAAGTACGGGCCGGTGAAGACCATCACCTCGCCGCTCTCGACCACCTCGCTGGTGGAGGTCAGCTCGGCGTGCTCGACGTACCTGATCGTCTTGAAGACGGTGAACAGGGAGTCGTCGTAGCGCTCCAGCTTGGGCCGCTGGTGGGCGTGGACCGCGTCCTCGACGGCCAGCGGGTGCAGGCCGAACGCCTCCGCGATGCCCGCGAACTCCTGCTCGGTCGGCTCGTGCAGGCCGATCCACACGAAGCCGTTGCTGCCGTCGCAGCTGTCGGCGGGCCGGCCGTCGCGCACCGCGTCCAGCGCCTCGCGCAGCCCGATGTTGTCGCTGCGGCGCACTCCGTCGCGGTAGACCGCGCAGTCCACGACGGCGCTGATCGCGGCCGGGTCGGACGTCGGGCCGTAGTCGTACGAAGCGGTGGACTTGCGCAGCGCGGGACGGACGACTGCGCGCAGGTCACGGATCATCGACATGGCAAGCTCCTTCACGGACTGGCCGACGGCATCACGCCGCACTGAAATGCTGGTCAGGGCTGGTAGGTCAGCAAGCAGTTCAGGGCGCTCTTCCAGGGCGGGGACGAGCCGCGGGAAAGCCGTGAAAACCGCGCGTTTCGTGGCCTGGAGGCCGGGTATGGAACGCGGGGGCTCAGATCGCGGAACGGTGCGACAGGGAAGAGCTGCCGGTACTGCACGGATGACTTCGATCCATGTCAGTCCCACCTCCTCCGGCCGTTCCCCGCTGAGGGATGACGTACGTGCGTGAACACGTGAACGCCCCACTTTAGCAAGCGGGCGGGCCGCCACCGGCGCGCTTTGCCTCTTCCATACGCGTTCTATGCTCGCGACATGACCCGTTCCGCCGCTGTTCCGGCTCTTGTGGAGGAGCGGCTGCGCTCCGTTTTCGGCCCGCCCGGCGCCCGCGCCGCCGTCACCTTCCTCGGCGCGGAGCGCATCGAGGTGCTCCGCTTCGAGGACGGTGACGGCGGCCTGCTGCGCTACGCCACGCTCGGCATGTCGGCGCAGCCCATGAACGACCCGCTGGCCCCGGTGGCCGACCCGCTGCGCGGCCCGCGCGCGGAGCTGCTGCTCACCGTGCGGGCCGGTGCGGCGGACACCGCCCAGGTGCTCAGGCCGCTGGCGGTGCTCGCCGCGTCCCCGCAGGTGGAGGGCGTGGTGGTGGCGCCGGGCAACTCGCTCGACCTCGGCGAGCCGCTGTGGCCGGGCGCGCCGTTCTCCGCGGTCCTCGTCGCGGAA
>NZ_JAZEWV010000107.1:0-200 GCF_036353415.1 Actinacidiphila polyblastidii | reverse complement strand
GGCGTGCTCGATGGCGGTCAGGCGGGAGTCGTAGATCGCGGCGAGGAGTTCCTCGCGGGAGTCGAAGCGGCGGTAGACGGTGCGCCGGTCCACGCCGGCCTCGGCGGCGATGTTCGCGATGCTCACCGCCGGATCGGCGGCGAGCATCCGCGCCCCGGTGGTCAGGACGGCTTCCAGATTGCGTGCTGCGTCGGCTCTCA
>NZ_JAZEWV010000106.1:0-204 GCF_036353415.1 Actinacidiphila polyblastidii | reverse complement strand
CACGGGCCAAAAGGGGGCAGCGCCGGGCGGACGAACCGGATGATCACGCCCTCGGCCGATCGCGAGGAGGTCTGACCACCAAAATCCACCTCGCCTGCGACGGGCGCGGACGGCCCCTCGCCATTTTGCTCACGCCCGGCCAACGCCACGACAGCGTCTGCGCACGCCCGCTCCTCGAACGCATCCGCGTCCCGCGCACCGGTG
>NZ_JAZEWV010000105.1:0-211 GCF_036353415.1 Actinacidiphila polyblastidii | reverse complement strand
CAGCTCCGCCGGATCGGGGGCACACCCCTCGGCGGGCACGACGTACCCGACCAACCGCCGCTCCCCCGGCCGGTCCTCACGGACCACGACCACCGAACGGACCACCGCCGGATGCCCGCCGAGCACCGCCTCCACCTCACCGGGCTCCACCCGGAAACCCCGCAACTTCACCTGGTCGTCCGCCCGCCCGACGTACTCCAGGACACCGCCG
>NZ_JAZEWV010000104.1:0-248 GCF_036353415.1 Actinacidiphila polyblastidii | reverse complement strand
AGCGGGAGGTAGGCGGCGCCGGCCTTGAGCACCGCCAGCAACGCCACCACCAGATCCGCCGACCGCTCCATCAGCACACCCACCCGCGACTCCGCACCCACCCCCTCCCCCACCAACCGCGCCGCCAACCGACCCGCACGCACCTCCACCTGCGCATACGACAACTCCACCCCGCCATCCACCACCGCCACCGCACCCGGCACCCGCCCCACCACCGAACCGAACACCCCCGGCACCGAACCCGACAC
>NZ_JAZEWV010000103.1:0-279 GCF_036353415.1 Actinacidiphila polyblastidii | reverse complement strand
CGCCGAAGTCCTGCCGGAGTACATGGTGCCGGCGGCCGTGGTGGTGGTCGGGGGGTTGCCGTTGACGGTGAACGGCAAGGTGGACCGGGCGGCGCTGCCCGCGCCGGACTTCGGGGCGGGTGCGGTCTCGCGGGGTCCGTCGACGCCCGTGGAAGAGGCGCTGTGCGCGGTGTTCGCCGAGGTGCTGGGGCTGGCGCGGGTCGGGGTCGAGGACTCCTTCTTCGACCTCGGCGGCGACAGCATCATGGCCATCCAACTGGTCTCCCGCACCCGCACCGC
>NZ_JAZEWV010000102.1:0-290 GCF_036353415.1 Actinacidiphila polyblastidii | reverse complement strand
GAACTCGGTGGCGAACTCACCGCCTTGTTGGGTGAGTTGGCGCGTGGGTGCGGTGTCACGGTGAACACGGTGGTGCAGGCGGTGTGGGGGGTGCTGCTGGCGAGGCTGACGGGTCGTCAGGATGTGGTGTTCGGGGCGACGGTGGCGGGGCGTCCTGCGGAGCTGGCGGGTGTGGAGCGGATGGTGGGGCTGTTCGTGAACACCGTGCCGGTGCGGGTGCGGCTGGACCCGGCAGAGTCGGTGAGCGCTCTGCTGCGGAGGTTGCAGGACGAGCAGATCCGGCTGCTGGA
>NZ_JAZEWV010000101.1:0-325 GCF_036353415.1 Actinacidiphila polyblastidii | reverse complement strand
GGTGACCGCGATGGCCCGGCTGCTGCTGCATCCGCACATCACCAACATCCAGACCAGCTGGGTCAAACTCGGCGCGGACGGCGCGGCCGAGATGCTCCGCTCGGGCGCCAACGACCTGGGCGGCACGTTGATGGAAGAGACGATCTCCCGGATGGCCGGCTCCGCATACGGTTCCTACCGTTCCATCCGCGACCTGGTCGCCATCGCCGAACAGGCCGGACGCCCCGCCCGGCAACGCACCACCTTGTACGGGGACGTCCCGCAAGAACGCATCGACGCCGGCCTCGCCTCCGACGGCCACCTCCCCCAACTCCTCCCCATACTG
>NZ_JAZEWV010000100.1:0-341 GCF_036353415.1 Actinacidiphila polyblastidii | reverse complement strand
CGGCCGGCCCCGCTCCACACCCGACCAGGTCATCGCCGACAAGGCCTACAGCTCCCGCGGGTTCCGCGCCTACCTGCGTCAACGCGGCATCGAGTGCACCATCCCGGAGAAGAACGACCAGCAGCGACACCGGCACAACCGCGGCAGCCGAGGAGGCCGGCCACCGGCATTCGACCGGCAGATCTACCGCCAGCGCAACGTCGTCGAACGCTGCTTCAACCGGCTCAAAGGCTTCCGCGGAATCGCCACCAGGTACGACAAGACCGCCGCCTCGTACGAGGCAGCGGTCAGTCTCGCGTCACTCCTGCTCTGGGCAAGATCCCTTTGAAGACGGACCCTAG